>JAYULE010000166.1:0-7941 GCA_043763845.1 Sphingobacteriales bacterium | reverse complement strand
CAATTATGTACACCATTAATACTGCGGTACTTTTTGCATTAACAATTGTGGCTATGTTAAGTGTAAATGTAACACTTACTATTTACTGCTTGTGCCCCTTACCTATTTTAGTATTTGGTATTTACAAAGTTAACAGTATAATTAATTTAAAAAGCGAGAAAATACAACAACGATTAAGTAAGTTATCATCTTTTGTGCAGGAAAGTTTTTCGGGAATTAGAGTTATAAAAGCATACGGAAGAGAAAATTTTATTAGAAGTGGTTTTAATTCACAAAGTGAGTGTTATAAACAAGAATCTTTAGATTTAGCTAAAACACAAGCTTTATTTTTCCCACTAATGTTGATTATGATAGGCTTAAGTACCCTAAGTACAATTTATATTGGTGGCTTACAAGTAATTGCAGGTACAATATCTGCTGGCAACATTGCCGAATTTATTGTTTACGTAAACCAACTTACTTTCCCAATAACATCTTTAGGTTGGGTAACTATGCTAATTCAGCGTGGGGCTGCATCTCAAAAAAGAATAAACGAATTTTTAAAAACCGTTCCCGAAATTGTAAATACAAATTTTGATAACCAAATTATTGAGGGCAACATTATTTTTGATAACGTAAGTTTTATTTACCCCGATACGGGAATTAGAGCTTTAGAAAACGTATCATTTAAAGTTAAAAAAGGAGAAGTTTTAGCAATTATTGGCAAAACAGGATCAGGAAAATCAACCCTTGCTAATTTGCTAATGCGTATGTACGATGTTACCGCTGGGCAAATAAATATTGATGGGGAAAACATAAGGCATTTAAATTTAGATAATTATCGTAGCAATATTGGTTTTGTACCTCAGGATGTTTTTTTATTTTCGGATACTATTGCCCGCAATATTGCTTTTGGTAACAACATTTTGAACATGCCTGATGTAATACAAGCAGCCAAAGATGCTGCAGTTTATACTAACATAATCAATTTTCCAAACAAATTTGATACTTTGATTGGTGAGCGTGGTATTACACTATCGGGTGGACAAAAACAGCGAATATCTATTGCCCGTGGTATAATTAAATCGCCACAAATATTAATTTTAGATGATTGTCTTTCAGCAGTTGACACCCAAACCGAAGAAGAAATATTAAAAAACTTAAACTTTGTAATGCAAAATAAAACCAGTATTATAATTGCACACCGCGTAAGCACTATTAAAAATGCCGATAATATTATAGTTTTAGGTAACGGAAAAGTAATTGAGCAAGGTACTCACTCTACTTTAATGGCTTTAAATGGTGCTTATGCCGATTTATATGAACAACAATTGTTAGAAGAACAGGTTTTAAAATAACAAGTGCTATAAAAAAAATTGTTAAAACTATTTGAAGTACTAAACAAAAATCTATAACTATTAGGTTTTATATAACTAAAAACACATACTAAAATTGGTGTATTTAAAAATTATTAATTGTTTTATAGCTACATCAAACAACATTTTTATTGAGTTATATACTCACAAAAAAAGCCTCTTCTAAATTTTTAGAAGAGGCTTATATTTTATAAATAAATTACTATTTAGTTTCTTTTGCTTTTTCTTTAGTTTTTAAAGCTTTAATGGCATCGCCTTCCATTTTATCTTTTAATTGAGATAAAATATCCATATCGCCAAGTGTAGATTTTTCGATAGAATCTTTCACTTTTTTAACAGCCGATGATGCATCGCTTGTTGCTGCTTTTGCTTCTTTCTTTTTGGTGTTTCTTTCTTCGGCTGCTATTTCGGCAACTTCTTCTTCCCAAATACGAGCGTGTGAAACAACTATACGTTTAGAATCCTTGTTAAATTCAATTATTTTAAATTCAACAGCGTCTTCAACTTTTAAAGTGGTACCGTCTTGTTTTGCCGAGTGTTTTGTTGGTACAAAACCTTCAACTCCATAAGGTAAAGCTACAATTGCTCCTTTATCAGTTACTTTGGTTACTGTTCCGTCGTGTATAGAGTCTACTAAGAAAATAGTTTCAAAAGTTTCCCAAGGATTTTCTTCTAATTGTTTGTGACCTAAGCTTAGTTTGCGGTTTTCAACATCAAGTTCTAAAACTACAATATCTAATACTTCGCCAACTTTAGTAAACTCGTTAGGGTGGTTTACTTTTTTAGACCACGATAAATCAGAAATATGTATTAAACCATCAATACCTTCTTCTATTTCAACAAATACGCCAAAGTTGGTCATATTTTTAACAGTTGCCTGGTGCTTGCTACCAATAGGGTATTTTTCACCTGCTTTTTCCCAAGGATCTGGTGTTAATTGCTTAATACCTAACGACATTTTACGTTCGTCTCTATCTAAAGTTAAAACTACAGCTTCAATCTCGTCGTTAACTTTCATAAACTCTTGTGGGTTACGTAAGTTTTGTGACCACGACATTTCTGAAACGTGTATCAAACCTTCAACACCTGGTATAATTTCTAAGAAAGCTCCGTAATCGGCAACGGTAACAATTCTACCTTTTACTTTTGTTGCAACCGCTAATTCGGTATCTAAAGATTCCCAAGGGTGCGGAGTTAGTTGTTTTAAACCTAAGGCAATACGTTTTTTCTCGTCATCAAAATCAAGAACAACTACATTAATTTTCTCGTCTAATGATAACACTTCGCGTGGATGCTCTATGCGACCCCAAGAAATATCGGTAATATGCAGTAAACCATCAACACCGCCTAAATCAATAAATACACCAAAATCAGTTATATTTTTAACAGTTCCTTCAAGTACTTGGCCTTTTTCTAATTTAGAAACAATTTCAACTTTTTGGCTTTCTAAGTCGTCTTCAATCAACACTTTATGCGATACTACAACGTTTTTAAATTCGTGGTTAATTTTTACAACCTTAAATTCCATTGTTTTACCAACATAAACATCGTAATCTCTAATAGGTTTAATATCAATTTGCGAGCCTGGTAAAAAAGCTTCAACACCCATTATATCAACAATTAAACCACCTTTTGTACGGCTTTTTACAAAACCGTTTATAATGGTATCGTTTTCTAATGCCATATTTATAGTTTCCCAAGAACGTTGAGTTTTAGCTCTTTTTCTTGAAAGCACCAATTGGCCATTTTCATCTTCTCTTTGTTCAACAAATACATCCACTAAATCGCCTTTTTTAAGGTCGGGTGTATCTCTAAATTCGTTTACTGGCACTAAACCGTCCGATTTAAAGCCAATATTTAACACAACATCTTTACTGTTTATGGTTACCACCACACCAGAAATAATTTCGCCTTTTTCAACAGAGTTAAAAGTACCTGCGTACATTTCTTCCATTTTTTCTCTGTCGGCTGTATTGTAGTTACCAAACATTTTTTCGTCGGCATCCCAATCAAAATCTGCTGGGTTTGCATCTACATGTAAGGCCGATGATTTAATTTCATCAATTGAGATAGAATCCGCTTCTGATTCGAAGACTTCTTTTTCTCTTTTCTCAGTTCCCTGATACTCCGCTTGTTTAGCGGATAATTCATTTTCTGCTACTAGTTTTTTTGCCATTAAATAATTTATCTCCTTTGTCCCTTATTTTATAGGGACTACAAAGGTAGAAATTTATATTTTTAAATGAAAACTTTTTTTAATCTTTTGATTGATTGTTAACGCTTTGGGAAATTCATAATGCTTTGAAACCTTGTAGAATTTAATTTAAGTTCAATTATCATTAGATAGCTTAAATCCTAACTAATAAACTCAAAGGTTTATTTAATAAAGTTAAACCGTATTATAAAATTATTTACACAACTATAATCATTTATGTAAGTTTGCCCTAATATGTTAGAATTTAAATTAGAAGGAGAATTTATACATTTAATACAACTTTTAAAAGCAACAGATTTGGTATCATCGGGCGGCGAAGCTCAAATGGTAGTATTAGATGGCTTGGTAAAATACAACGGCACAACCGATTACCGTAAACGTTTAAAAGTAAAAGTTGGCGATACGGTCACCTTCAACAATCAAACCATAAAAATTATATGAAACAAATTACCAGCCAGTTTTACAATATATACTTTGATAACAGCCTACAAAGTTTAACCAATTTTTTAGCAGATAAAACTTATTCTAAAATATTTATAATTACCGATGAAAACACAGGCCAACATTGCCTACCTGTTTTGCAAGTTAAATTACCGTTATTAACTACTTTTGATATTATAGAAATAACGCCTGGCGAAGAAAACAAAAATATTGATTATTGTATAGCCATTTGGCGAATGTTGTTAGATTTTGAGGCCGACCGTAAAGCTTTGGTTATTAACCTTGGTGGTGGTGTAGTTACCGATATGGGAAGCTTTGCAGCATCAACATTTAAACGTGGAATAGATTTTGTGCAAATACCTACTACACTATTATCACAAGTTGATGCATCGGTAGGAGGAAAAACCGGAATTGATATTAACGGTGTAAAAAACATTATTGGCACTTTTGCACAACCTAAAGCTGTAATTATTAGTTCCGATTTTTTAAAAACTTTGCCAAAACGTGAGCTAACATCGGGCTTTGCCGAAATGTTAAAACACGGTATAATTGCCGATGAAGCTTATTTTAATAGCTTAACGCTGATTGAAGATTTAGAAAATATTGATGAAGATTTAGTTTACCAATCGGTACAAATAAAAAACCATGTAGTTACTACCGACCCTTACGAACACGGTTTAAGAAAAATTTTAAACTACGGTCACACCATTGGCCACGCCATAGAATCGTGGAGTTTAAACAACCAAAAAAACTGCCTTTTACATGGCGAAGCTATTGCGATAGGTATGATTTGCGAAGCTTATTTAGGCAATAAATTGGTAGGCCTTAGCGGCGATGATTTGCAAACCATTACCCAAACATTTATAAAAATTTACGGTAAATACGATATTAAAAGAAACATAGAAACGCAACTTTTAGAAACTATGCGTAACGATAAAAAGAACGATGGAGGGAAAATTAATTTCTCGCTACCCAATAATATTGGCAATTGCTTGTATGATATTGCCGTAAGTGAAAAAGATATTTTGGAGAGCTTAGATTATTATAGGGGGTGTTAGAGGGTTGGTTGGTAATTTTTTAGTAATTTTTAAAGTTAATATATTAATTTAGGATGTTGATAATTAATGCTTTGGGCTAATGCTATTTATGTGTATGTTGTTTTATAAATAAAATAAATGATTTTATAACTTGATTTAAATATTAAAACTCTTACAATTTGAAAAAAATAACAGTAAAAAATCTAGTTGAATTTCGTAAAAAAAGTGATAAATCAAAAATTATTTTTATTAATAATCTAAAAGTAGAGAAAGTAAAGTCAGATGTTGATTCTGGTGGTGATTATTGGATTAGTTGCTTATGGGCTATTAGAAATACATTCACATCGGGAGACTTGAGTTTGTTAGATAAAAAAATTGATTTATTAAACGATAAAATTAAAGTTTCAAAAATTAATAGAATAAAGAATCAATTTCGAAGGAATATTGATATTATAAATAATTTTAAAGATTATGATTTTCAGTATTTGAAACCAATGGGTCTTGTAACTTTTCTAAAACAGATAAAAAATCAAACGATTCTAGATATTAAAAAAATTCCAATTGAATCCAAACCCTGCCATATTTTTTCATTTTCTCAAAATAACAGTGATGAAATAGGGGGTGTTTGGTTTGTTGCCCAATTAAATGGATTCACAAAAAATGAATTAGGAATGTTTACAGAAATACTTTACAGATATTTAAATATACATTATTCAAAAGAATTTTATGTCAATCAAGATTATTGTATTGCTGTAGACTTATATAGTGGACAAAAAGCAAACTACACGGAAATTCAAAAGGGTACAATTCCTAAATTAATAGATATAACATTGGATAATTTAAAGAAATTTTACTAAAATATTAAAAGTTAAAACTTTGTAAAATAAAATTAAAATTAACTTGATTAATATCGAAATGAAATATTGGTTCAGAAAGACTTTATGGTGTACCTACAATAACTGAACTGCTCCAATTCCAAGCGTAATATAATGAATTCAAATTTTGTTCATAAGTCAATCCACTTGAAGGATCGCTTACAATTATTAAACCATTTGCAGAAATTCCCTGTAGTATTATAAAATGACCTATTTGTGGATTATTTGTAGGGTTCACAAAAGCTATTAATTTCCAACCAGAAAATAAAGTATTATAAAGTTGTTGTGGATTGGCTGGATATTGAACAGACCAAGCTTTAAAGTTATAAGAATTTAAAATCGAAATTATTTGAATGTTATTTGCAGGTATATTTTGAGGCCATCCAGCAAATCTGGTTACAATTTGAGATTGTGTTTGATATACATTACCTTGAAATAATGCACTTTGAATACAAGATGCCCAACACCACATTGATTTTTCTTGAAACGTTATTTGAGCATTTAAATTAGTGATTGTAGTTACAAAAAAAATAAATATTAAAAATAATTTTTTCATTAATTATTACTTTAAGTTCAATTTTATTATTTAAATTATCTTTATAAAATATGTTTTTTTCATAAGGGAATTACCAATTTTTATTGTGGAATTCTATTATAATATAAATAAATTACCTTATTGTTATTGTCAAACTGAAGTGTGGTCATACCTTGGCCATTTTGATATTGATTCTTAACATAATAAAAATTATTACCATTCATTACATTTTGTGAAGTATCAATAGGGCAACCGCTTTTAAAAAAAAGTGCTATATTAGCGTAACTAAAAAATCATTTTTTTGATGGACAAATTGTGTCCAATAAAAAAAAATGACACCATCCGGCCCCTACATTCTTTATTCAGAGAGTTTTACAAACATTTTTACCTTATTGAAAGATCCACGCAGAATTACAAAAGGGAATTTTAAGTACCCATTAACAGAATTACTTTTTTTAGTTATTACCAGTGTACTATGTGGGCACTCAGACTATGAATGCATTTCAGATTTTGGCAAACTAAATTTAGAATGGTTTCGCAAATATTTTCCTTTCGAAAAAGGTATTTGCTCGCCAGATGTTTTAGAACGATTGTTTCAAAAAATAAACCACCAACTTTTTAATAAATGCTTTATGGCTTGGGCTAAAAAAAGCTATATTCTTACAGATGATGAACTTATAGCCATTGACGGTAAGCGGGTATGTGGTTCGTACGATACTTTGACCGAAACAGCAGCCAGCCATATTTTAACAGCATTTATGAGTTCAAAAAGTATTTGTATGGGACAAGTTACCACCCACGAAAAGAGCAACGAGATCACAGCAATCCCCGAATTACTAGACAGCATAGACGTTAAAGGAGCTATGATTAGCATTGATGCGATGGGTTGCCAAAAGGCGATTGCAGAAAAAATAATTTCTAAAAAGGCAAATTATTTACTTGCCGTAAAAGAAAATCAAAAAGAGTTATATCAACAAATTGAAAACCTATTTACGCTAAAACTGGGTGCTACAAGCGATGAATCTATTGATAATGGACACGGAAGAGTAGAAAAAAGAACCGCTACATTATTAACCAATTTAGACCTTCTAGAAGAGAAAGAAAATTGGGCATCGTTAAAAAGTATTCTCAAAATAGATAGCGAAAGATACGTGAAGAGCACAAAGCTAACATCTTACCAAACAAGATATTACATTTGCAGCAGTAACACATATAGCGCAACAAAAATGAACCATTATGTACGAGAGCATTGGGCAATAGAAAATAAACTGCATTGGCAACTAGACGTAAATTTTGGAGAAGATGACGCTCGAAAACGAATAGGTAACTCAGCTAAAAATTTTAACCTCCTATTAAAAACAGCGTTAACATTATTGCAACGTGATAGAATAAATAAAATATCCATCAAAAGAAAAAAACTAAAAGCTAGTTACAACTTAGAATACAGGGAGTTAATGATGGTAGTTTAAAAGCGGTTGCCCTG
>JAYULE010000165.1:0-7943 GCA_043763845.1 Sphingobacteriales bacterium | reverse complement strand
AAAGCTCATCTTCTTTTTGTTTAATTGTGAGTTTTATTAACGTTTTTATGTGTACGTTAGTAGCCACGGCGGGCTACCGAAGGTTTTGTTCAACAAGGGATTTGCGCAATAAGGGCATATCTGTTCAATTATATTTTTTGCTTTTATTAAAGTTTTAAGATTTGACAGTTTCGGTTATTACCCCTCCCTACTTCGCAATGCTTCAAACCAATGTTTGCTATCTTTGCAGTCATACTATGCCTCTTCAGCCAATAATTTCATCGCATTAGCAAAACCACGATTAGTTTCATCGTAAACTTCATGACCGTAACCCATTTTATCATTAAGGTTGTAAAGCATTTTATATAAAACAAAAGGGTTTTGAGATTCGGAAACCCATTTAACAATTATATCTAACATCTCATTCATTTTAGATTGAAAAGTCATACGACCATCACCTTTCCTAATGCCTTTGTTGTCTGACTTCTTCTTGCCTAAAGACAAAAAATATTTTTTTCATCGTAAATAATATCCCTTGACTTTTTAAATTCTTTACCCTTTGGCAAATAAAACATTAGTACATTTCTAATACCCTTGTAATAAATATTATATTTTTCATCAGGGTTTTCAAAATCCTTGCCTATCATTCGTCTTAGTTCGTCAATTTCTGTAAGTGTGCCAGTTTGCAAATTGATAGACAATTGCTTTCCCCTCTTTTCATTTACTTGACGCAAAAGTTCTAATCTTTCAATATCACTTTCTGATAGGTCTTGCTGTTTTTTTATATCCTTTTCTTTCATAAATTATATTGTGTTAAGTTCAAAAATTTGTTTGATTTTTAGTGAAGCCTCTTTCAAATTACTCTCATGCCATGTTATTGGATTTACTTTACCTATCGCCAAAGCATACGAAGGAAAAAATTCATTAAACGCACTATAATAATTTTTCTTAAAAAGTTTATCTTGGTAAAATCTGAAAGCAGAATAAATAAACGAAACATGAACTTCCATTTCTTTTGCAAATCGTTCAACTACATAACGATTGTTAATGTGGTTTTTGATAAAATTGAATTTTTCAATACCGCAAAAGAAATCCATTGAAAATTCATCCGCTTTTTCTTCAATAAGGAATAAATCAGGGTCGCCAGTCAAATGAAATTTTGTTTTTTCAATTATTTCTAAATCATATAGAACGTGGTGCAACTCATGGATTAGCGTTGTCCAAATTGTCGGATACTTTTTAAATAAATCAGTAAGGACAATACAAGGTCTCCCGTTTACTACAAATGTACCACCACGGACTTGGGTATTTACAAGTTGGTGATGAATAATTACAGTCACGCCAATATTATACAAGGCTTTACAAACTGTAAACAAGCCATTTTCTACATCCTGACAATATGGTTTTATTTTAACTATTAAATCCTTTAATTGCTCTCTGTTATATTCGTTTGTGTTATTAATATTTTTGAAACATTGGTAAGCTGAATTAATCCAAAAATCTTTCATTTTATCAGAAAACTTACGCTTACCTTGACTAAAAAGTGGGTTTGCAAATTCGTTTTCAAATTCTAAAATGCTTTCAAATCCAAAAAAGGTTAAAATCCTTTCTATCAAACCATCAACATCATCTGTATCTTCAAAAAAACCAATTTTACTTAACTTTTTAACATCAAAATTTTTGACCAAAAAGGTAACCTTTTTTGCCTTTTCGAGTGCCGCAATATTTTCAGGACTTTGATTTTTTAATACAGCCACAACTACATCATTCAACTCAACCTCTAAAAATTGAGAAATTTTAAGAATATTTATAATGCTTGGTTGTTTTGCTGTTCCACTTACAATTTCATCGAAAACATCTTTATCAATACTTAAAATATTAAGTGCTTTTGTTTTACTTATATCATACTCAATAATTTTATCATCAAACAATTGTCTTAAATCTAAAACTTTAGACTCATCTTGAAAGACTGATTTTAATAGATTATCAATATTAAAGTTTGACATAAAGGAGTAATTACCCCCAAATATAAAGGCTTATATTGACAATTGCAATTAATAAAGGGTAATTACCCTCAATAATTTAAAACCAACTGACGAGAATGCCCTGCCTAACATATAAGGATTAATCTCAAACCCGCTTTTTCAGCGGGGCTGCGATTTAAACCTGTGTTGAAGGATGCTTCTCGAGGCATTGAGTGGGTGATTAAGGCAGATACCCCCGCCAGGCGCAAGCTTGTAAATGTGCTTAACTTTATTTTTTTTTAAAACGGCGGGTAAATACTCCCGTTTAGCTGATATATGCTCTTAATGGTTTTAAACCTCGAAGGTTGTAGCTTAAAATTTGTAAACCGCCAACATCAAAACGGCATTGTGTTTGCCAACAAACTCGTATAAACTTCGCATTTGTAATTAAAATCTATCTTGGGGTTTAAATACGCCATTTTTTGAATTTATATTGTCTTTAAGAATAAACATATTTCATATTGTATTTATTCTTTTTTGGATATATTTACAGGAGTTTTAGCGGTAGTTTTTTCACAGACTGACGTTACCAGCAAACGTACAGAAGGACAAAACATAAAAAAATTATGGTATTAAGCTGGAACGAAATAAAAGATAGAGCATTAAATTTCTCAAAAGAATGGGCTAACACTTCTAACGAAGAAGCAGACGCTAAACCATTTTTAGTTGAGTTTTTTAATGTTTTTGGTATTAGCAGTAAACGTGTTTCGACCTTTGAACACAGAGTGAAAGTATTAAAACCATCCCCCCTCGGGGGAAATAAAGGGGGAGACGGCTACATTGACTTGCTTTGGAAAGGAACAATTTTAATTGAAATGAAAAGTAGAGGTAAAAACCTTGACAAAGCCTACCAACAAGCTAAAGATTACACTCACGGACTAAAACAACACGAATTACCAAAATACATACTCATTTCTGACTTTGAAAATTTTAGACTTTACGATTTAGATTCCCCTCCATTGGAGGGATGCCCGCAGGGCGGGGTGGTCGAATTTAAACTCAACAACCTTATAAATAATGTTCAACACTTTGGTTACCTTTTAGGTTATCAAAAAAAGATTTATAAAGAACAAGACCCTGCAAACATTAAAGCAGCCGAGTTAATGGGTAAATTTCACGATAGGCTAGAGGAAATTGGTTACACAGGACACTCTTTAGAAGTTTATTTGGTTCGTATTTTATTTTTGTTATTTGCCGAAGACACAACCATTTTTAACAAGCAACAATTTCAAGAATATATAGAACATAGAACAGCGGAAGACGGTAGCGACCTTGCCGCAAAACTGCAAGAACTTTTTCAAGTATTAAACACCGCAAAAGAAAACCGCTATAAAAATCTTGACGAACAGCTTACCGAATTTCCGTATGTAAACGGAAAACTTTTTGAAGAAAACTTGCCTACGGCAAGTTTTGATACAAAAATGCGAAAAGCTTTGTTAGATTGTTGTTATTTGGATTGGAGCAAAATATCGCCAGCCATTTTTGGTTCTATGTTTCAAAGTGTAATGAACCCAAAAGAACGCAGAAACTTGGGGGCACATTATACCAGCGAAACCAACATTTTAAAATTAATTAAACCACTTTTCTTAGACGACCTTTGGAAAGAGTTTGAACTGGTTAATCACGACCCAACCAAGCTTACAAAATTTCATAACAAAATTTCAAATTTACGTTTTTTAGATCCTGCTTGCGGTTGTGGTAATTTTTTAATAATTACCTATCGAGAATTACGACTATTAGAATTTAAAGTTGTGATGGCTTTGCAGAAACTAAATAAGCGAATCCATCAAATGGATTTTTTAGATGTTTCGTTATTCTTTAAAGTTAATGTTGATAAATTTTATGGAATCGAGTTTGAAGAGTTTCCTTCACGAATAGCCCAAGTAGCTATGTGGTTGATAGACCATCAAATGAATATGTATTGTAGTATTGAAACAGGCGAAAAATTACTTAGAATACCGCTCGTAAAATCTGCAAATATAACTCAGGCAGATGCTTTACAAATAGATTGGGACAGCTTGTTGAGAAAAGAAAACACCATTTATATAAATGCTGAGGATGCTGAAATAATAATTAGATCTGAAGTAAAAGAACCCCTACAAACGTATGGTAAAATAAAGCTTCGGGTTGATAATTATAAAATTGTAGATGAATTTTCGGAGATTAAACCTGATACAAAATTCGATTATATCTTAGGTAATCCACCATTTATTGGTTCTAAAATTATGACCCAATCTCAACGAGATTCGGTTGTGAAAGAATTTGAAAACATGCAAGGGGCAGGTGTATTGGATTATGTTACGGCTTGGTATGTAAAAGCGGCTAAATATATTCAAAACACCCAAACCAAGGTAGCTTTTGTTTCTACCAACTCAATAGTACAAGGCGAACAAACTAGTATTTTATGGGGACAGATGTTAAACAAATACAGCATCAAAATTCATTTTGCGCACCGTACTTTTAAGTGGAGCAACGAGGCAAAAGGAAATGCAGCAGTTTATTGTGTAATAATTGGCTTTGCAAATTTCGATACTTTAAACAAAAGCATTTTTGAATATGAAGATATTAAAGGCGAAGCCAATGAAATAAAAGCAAAAAATATTAATCCGTATTTAGTTGATGCGAAGGATATTCTGATAACAAAAAAAACAAATCCACTTTGTAATATTCCTAAAATGAGTTTCGGAAATATGCCATTAGACGGAGGACACTTACTATTATCAGACGATGAAAAAACGCAATTTCTGCAAAAAGAACCTAAAGCAGAAAAATATATTTTGCCGTTAATATCAGCGTATGAATTTTTAAATGGTAAAAAAAGATGGTGCTTATAGCTTGTTGATGCAGAGCCAAATGAATTAAAGCAAATGCCCGAAATATTGAGAAGGGCTAACTTGGTTAAGAAATTTCGTTTAGACAGTGTCGCTCCTTCAACACAGAAATTTGCAACAGCACCAACTTTATTTCGTGACCGTAATAGACCTGAAACATTTATAGTTGTTCCTCGTGTTTCATCTGAAAGTAGACCTTATATCCCATTCGGTTTTTTTGATAAATATTCTATTGTTAGCGATACTTGTATGTCTATTCCAAACGGTAATAAATATCATTTTGGTATTTTAATGTCAATTATGCATATGGCTTGGGTTAAAAAAATATGTGGGCGACTAAAAAGTGATTACCGTTACTCCAAAGATATCGTTTACAACAATTACCCTTGGCCAGAAAACCCAACCGACAAACAAATTAAAGCCATTGAAACCGCAGCACAAAAAGTATTGGATGCAAGACTTTTATATCCCAACTGTTCACTTGCTGACCTTTACGATTCATTGACTATGCCACCAGCATTGGTAAAAGCACACAACGAATTAAACAAAGCCGTTGACTTAGCATACCGAGCCCAAGCATTTATAAGTGAAGCCAGCAGAATGGTGTTTTTATTTGAACTTTACGAAAAATACACGGCAGACCTTTTTACAAAAGAGAAAGTAAAAAAAACAAAAAAGACAGTGTAAACTGGCTTAGAATTCGTTATACGCTTGAATTTTTGGGAACTTGGGAGCAAATTAACAATCCCAATTTTAAAGTGGTGGAATTTGACCACTTTAAAATGCAGGCTGGTTTACCAAGTTTTGTGCTTAGCGTTTCAGAGTGGATTGAAAAAATATTATTATTTTAGCGATTATGCAAGAAGAACGCTACCGAGTGGTAACATCATTTGATTTAACAACCTTTGAATTTGTAAGCGAAGGTTTGAAAGGGAAAATCGAAAAAGTTGTTGTTTATACTGAAATCAACTTAAAAGACGTTTATAACTTGGCCTTTGGAGACAAAGACCCAATTACAGGATTTCTTAACGATTTGACAGTCACTAATAACGGAGACAGTCAAAAAGTTTTAGCAACAGTAGCAGCGACACTTTATGCATTTACAGACGAGAAGCCATCCGTAGCAATTATTGCGACAGGTAGTACATTAGCTAGAACTCGGCTTTATCGAATGGGAATTACGAACAATCTGGAAAGCATAAAGCAAGATTTTGACATTTACGGTTTGACAGAAAGTAAGAGTTGGGAGCTATTAAAAAATATATAACATACGGTGCGTTTTTAGTTCGTAGAAAATTGTAATTTTACAACACATGAAAGCAAGAAAAGAAATATTAGAAAAGAAACTACCAAAAGGGTTTAAGTTTAATGCAACATTGGAAACAAAGTATGCAGAACAACCACTTTTCAAAGAAAAAATTGAGAGAGCTAATCACATTTTAAGAACTATTGGTTTACCCAAGGTTTAGACTACCCACAAATAGACAATACAGAACACAACATTGGATTTTGTGCATTTGGGCACACGATATAACAATTAGCATTTGTAATTCTATTCAGCTTTTGTTAAGGCTTAACTTATATCGCTGACCTTTTTAGTTTACCTAAACTTTATATTATTAAACAACGGCTGTTCTGGGCGGTCGGAATTCTATTTCCCAACCACTGCTCATTTTCAAACCCTAACCATTAGCCTCACTCTCGAAAAACATAATTAACTATAAACTTATAACCTCAGTTTCAAATAATTTTTTGCAAATATCCACCATTTTAAATAAATAAATTTTATTACCATCCATAAAAATATTTACCTTGGACAAAAAAAAACCAATTATGAAACTACGCTTACAATTTTTCTTTATCTTATTATTAGCATCCACAACACAGTTAATAGCCCAAGAGGGCAATTTTTCTAATTTTTTTAAGGCCGAAACTGGCGATGCTACAAAGCTTACCCAAGCTTATTTATCACCACTTTTTAGAGGTATTGGTGTTGGCTTAAATAGTGGTTGGTATCATTCGGCCCGAGCAAAAAACTTAGGCAAATTTGATGTAAAATTTATGGCAACGGGCGCTTTTGTGCCAAGCGAAGATCAAAGTTTTGATGTACGCAACATTGGCCTATCAAACCAAACAAGGTTAGCCCCAAATCAAAGCACATCTTTTAGTCCTACTGCTTTTGGTAAAGATATTAAAGGCCCAGAAATGGAACTATTTGCTAGTGACGGTAAACCATTAGGCAGCTTTACTTTACCTAATGGTTTGGGTTTTAATATTGTGCCGTCGCCACAATTACAAGTTACGGTGGGCGTAATTAAAAACACCGATGTTTCTGTACGTTACACGCCAAAAATTGGTAACAATGATTTTGGGCGTTTCAGTGTATTTGGCTTTGGCGCAAAACACGAGATTACCTCACTACTTTTTCCGGGTAAAACCGAAAAATTAATTCCTATTGATATTGCAATAGCTTTTGCTTACAGCCAAATAAACTTTGAGCGTAAAATTACAAAAGACGAACAGTTAGATGAAAGCAATAGTGGAAGGGATTTAAATCAACGAATTGATGGTAAATTTTCTGGCATTTCGGCCGATATTATAGTATCTAAAAAACTATCGGTATTTACACCCTTTGTAAGTTTAAGTTACAATACTTCTAAAACCAATGTTGGCATTAAAGGTGACTTTATTTTTAAATCGGACCCAACATTGCCTATGCCAAATTACACAACTGCAACTGACCCAGTAAGCATACAACAAAATGATTTAGCTGCATTTCGTGGCAACATAGGTTTCCAATTACAACTGGCATTTTTTAGATTATATAGCACATACAGTATTGGTAAATATCAAGCCTTTACAGCAGGTATTGGCTTCGGTATTGGTAAATAATTTATGCTAAACCTTAATTTTCACAGTCCCGAAGAAGAAGTTTTTTATCCTCCTCTTCGGGATTTTGGCATTAAACTGTTTTTTAAACGTGATGATTTAATACACCCATTTATATCGGGCAATAAATGGAGAAAGTTAAAATACAACCTATTAAAAGCACAACAAACTAACAAAAACCATTTAGTAACTTTTGGCGGTGCTTTCTCTAATCATTTGT
>JAYULE010000164.1:0-7967 GCA_043763845.1 Sphingobacteriales bacterium | reverse complement strand
CAACTCAAAATTAGGTTTTTACAAGCCCTTTTTGTATATTATTTGTTCGGACAGTTATGAAATTATATCAAAATTGTTTCACAGTACTGTATATTTTGCTATTTTTGCATTATAATGGTTTCCGATATTGCTATCGGAATTAAAAGGGAATCAGGTGTAATTCCAGGACTGTCCCGCAGCTGTAAGCTCTATTAAATTGTTTTTCATTCAAAATTGTCACTGTATTGCGTAAGTAAAATGGGAAGACGGTAAAAACAAGGAGTAAGTCAGAATACCTGCCAATATAAAATAAATTCACAGCTTTCGCGGATTGGAGCTTTTGAGTGCGAGTACATTTCTTTAGGGTATTTTCATTTGATTTTTTGTGCCGCCTTGTGCTGTAAGTAAAAACTTACAACGTAATGGTATATTGTTTTTTTAACAAATTTTATTTTTTTGCACTATTGCTTATTTTAAGTGGTACTGTAAACTATACATTTGCGCAAGATAGTTTGCTAAAACTGAAAGAAGTTAAAATTATAGCCCTAAAACAAAAAAACTCATTAGCGCCCAGCCAACAAATCTCAAATAATAATTTTAAAAATTTTGCAGCATACAATATTGCGGATGCAGTCCGCAATTTTGCGGGCGTAAATGTTAAAGATTATGGCGGCTTTGGAGGTTTAAAAACAGTTTCTGTCCGTAGTTTGGGTGCGAACCATACTGGAGTTTTATACGATGGTGTGGCAATATCTGATACCCAAAACGGCCAAATAGACTTTGGTAAATTTATTTTAGATAATGTTGAAACCATTACCTTATACAATGCCCAACCTGCCGATTTACCTCAAACCGCCAAAGCTTATGCAGCCGCAAGTGTAATTGCTATTCAAACTATACAGCCTCTATTCGATAGTTTACGCACTTTTAAAGCTATAGCAAAATTTACAACAGGTAGCTTTGGCTTAATAAATCCGGTTTTACAATGGCAACAAAAAATCAATAAAAAATGGGCTTATATTGTTAATACATCCCTGCAAAAGGCACATGGACGCTATAATTTTAAAGTTGATGGCGATGGCTCGGATACATTAGCCACCAGAAAAAATGCCGATATTACAGCCTTGCAGCTAGATGCCAGCCTTTACGGAAGTTTTACTAATCAAAATAGTTTAATGTTTAGGGCAAATTTTTACAAAAGCCAAAGAGGTTTGCCGGGTGCTGTAATATTTTACAATTCGGTTTCTAGGCAGCGTTTATGGGATAAAGATTTTTATTTGCAAACTGTTTTTAAGCAAGCTTTGGGCAGTAAAATTAAACTGCTTTTTAGCAGTAAAGTTTCTAGAAACTACACCAAATACTTAGACCCCGATTTTTTAAATCAAAAAGGCGAGCTAAAACAACAATACACCCAGCAAGAGTTTTATCAATCTATTGCGGCAAGCTACCAACTTAATAAAACAGTAAACTTTAGTTACGCAGTTGATGGGGCTGTAAATAATTTAAAAACCAATTTGCCGCTTTTTGCTTACCCAACAAGGTTGAGTTTATGGCAGATTTTGGGTACAAATATAAATCTTCAAAAATGGCAATTAAGTGCTAATTTGTTAAATACCAGAATTAAAGAAAATGTTCAAAAGGGCGAAAATTCTCCAATCCGGTCGGTATGGTTGCCCACATTTATGCTATTGTATAAACAGAGCAATCAATTAAATTTAAGGGCATTTTATAAAAACATTTTAAGGTATCCCACTTTTAACGATTTATATTACACCAACTTTGGCAACCGCAATTTAAACCCAGAATTTGTACAACAATACAATGTAGGTTTTACGTTTAACAAGTCTAAAGCGCAAAAATTAAGTAATATATCACTATCGGCAGATGCTTATTACAATACCATAAGAGATAAAATTGTAGCCATACCCAATAAAGATTTATTTATTTGGAGCATTTATAACATTGGTAAAGTAAATATATATGGTGTTGATTTTGCATCGAATCTAACCTATAAGCTATCTAAAAATTTTACCGCTGTTTTTGTGGGCAACTACACTTACCAATTGGCATTAGATGTAACTGATGCGAAAAGCAATACTTACAATAACCAAACACCCTACACACCACAACATACTTTTACCAATAACGTAGGTATAAAAAATAGAAGATGGGCTGTATTTTATAACCAAATATTTTCGTCGTTGAGGTATTATTACGCCAGTAACACTCCCGAATCTCTCGTTAAAGGCTTTTTGGTAAGCGATGTATCTACCACTTACAACTTTACAATGGGCAAACTTATGCTAACATCAAGCCTTGAGTTTAATAACGTTTTTAACCAAAATTATTCCATAATACGTAGTTACCCAATGCCGGGTACATCAGCCAGAATAGCATTTCAAATAAATTATAAATAAACTTAAATCAAAAATTATGAATTTTCAAAAAACAATTCTAAAAAGCACCGCATTATTACTAATTACCACCAGCATTATAGGCTGTCGCAAAAACCGAAACGAAGAAATTTTACCCGATATTTTACCCGTACGTAAAGGGATATTTATTTTGAACGAAGGCGGTTTTCATTCAAACAACTCATCGTTAAGCTATTACGATTATGACACAAAGAGCCTAACTGCCGATATTTTTAAACAAGAAAATTACCGTGGCTTGGGCGATACCGGTAACGATGCGCAAATTTACGGTTCAAAAATGTACATTGTAGTAAACGCATCAAGTACTGTTGAAGTGTTAAACGCTAGAACGGCAAAATCAATTAAACAAATAGCTTTTAAAACCGATGCTGGTGTAAACAGGCAACCACGATTTATTGTTTTTAACAACAATAAAGCATTTATTAGTAGTTTCGATGGTACGGTTGCCGTGTTAGATACTGCAACCTTAAACGTAGAAAAATATATTACCGTAGGCCGCAATCCCGAGCAAATGGCTATCGCAAACGGTAAATTATATGTTGCCAACTCGGGAGGTTTAGATTATCCAAATTACGACAAAACAGTTTCTGTTATTGATTTAGGAACCTTAACTGAGATTAAAAAAATTACAGTAACCTTAAACCCAAATGGCGTAGCGGCCGACCAATATGGCGATGTTTATATAAAATCGGTGGGTAATTATGATGATGTTAAACCTGCTTTAACCATAATTGATAGCAAAACCGATTTGGTTAAAACCACATTTACTAATTTTAACGGAAGCAATATGACCATTACTGGCAATATTGCTTATTTTACAATTAGAGGTGGAGCTAAAACATTTAATGTAATTACCGAAACAGTTGAAAAAGAGCAGTTTGTAACAGATGAGACAACAATTACAACACCTTACGGTGTAGATGTAGATAATTTAACAGGCGAAGTATTTATAACTGATGCTAAAAATTATGCTAGCAATGGCCAAGTTTTTTGTTTTGATAAAGAAGGAAAGAAAAAATATGTACTTACAGCTGGTGTAATACCCAGTGGCGTTATTTTTATCAATAAATAAAAAAACAAAGTTTCTAATCGCTTAATAATTGATAGATTTACGTTTTAAATTAATTAATATGTCTTTAAACAAAATAAACCTACGTAACTGGGTATTGCTACTTATTATAATTGCCGCTGCGGCAACCCGTTTTATATTTTTAGGTCACCAATCGGTTATGAGTAATTTTACACCCATAGGCGCAATTGCCTTATTTGGTGGCACTTATTTTACTGATAAATACAAAGCTTATTTGGCACCCTTGTTAACCTTATTAGTGTCCGATATTTTTGTAACCCACGCTTATACTGGGCAATGGACGCTTTTTTATGATGGCTTTTTATGGGTGTACGCAAGCTTTGCCTTTATGGTATTTATAGGCAGCCAAATTAAAAAGGTAAATGCAGGTACCGTTTTACTGGGTGCATTGGCATCGGTATTGGTGCATTGGTTACTAACCGATATACAACCGTGGCTTAGCGGCACAATGTACAGCAAAGGTATTATAGGGTATTTTGAGTCGTTAACGGCAGCCATACCCTTCGAGCGTAATTTATTGCTAGGCAACCTGGTTTATGGTGCTTTGCTTTATGGCGGTTTTGAGTTTGCGCAAGCGAGGTTTGCCGTACTAAAAAGGCAAACGGTAAGCGTTTAAAAAATTACAAACAAATAAGAGCGGTAAGAAATTATCGCTCTTTTTTTGTGAACAAATTAAAAATATTGTTTTTACTAATTATTTGAACCGTTTTAAAATTACAAATAATGATTTATTACATAACAGGTGGGGCAAGGTCGGGTAAAAGTAGTTATGCACAAACGTTAGCATTAAGTTTGTCTAACAACCCTATTTATTTAGCAACAGCCCGTAAATGGGATAACAATTTTGAAAAGCGCATAAAAATACATCAATCCGATAGAGATAATCGATGGGAAAATTTAGAAATTGAAACCTATATTGCTACATCACAAATAAAAAACCGAGTGGTAGTAATTGATTGTATTACTTTATGGATTACCAATTATTTTGTGGATAATAAATACAATATTGAAACTTGTTTACGCTTAATAAAAGCAGAATTTAAGAAGCTAACAGCTATTGATGCTACCTTAATTATTATTTCAAACGAAATAGGTATGGGCTTACACGCCGATACTCAAAATGGCAGAGACTTTACCGATTTACAAGGCTGGGTTAACCAACACATTGCAAAAACTGCCGATATAGCAATACTTATGGTTTCAGGCTTACCAATAAAGTTAAAATAGCAAAGCTTAAATATTTAAACAAATGTAAAATATGCTTAAAGAAGAATTACAACACAAAATAGATTTAAAAACCAAACCACTTGGAGCGTTGGGGATACTTGAAAATTTGGCGTTTCAGATTAGCAGTGTTCAAAACAGCTTAACCCCCCAACTTTTAAATCCAACTATTGTAGTTTTTGCTGCCGACCACGGCATTGCCAAAGAAGGCGTAAGTGCCTATCCACAAGAAGTTACTTTTCAAATGTTGATGAATTTTTTGCAAGGTGGTGCAGCTATCAATGTTTTTTCAATACAAAATAAAATCGCCTTAAAAGTAGTGGACGCTGGTGTAAATTTTGATTTTGAGCCAAACGAAAATTTAATCAACGCTAAAATTTCAAAAGGCACAAAAAGTTTTTTGCAAGAAAAAGCTATGACCGAAACCCAATTGCAACAGTGCTTTGAAAAAGGAAATGAAATTGTAACCAATGTTTATAAAAGCAATTGTAATATCATTGGTTTTGGCGAAATGGGGATTGGCAATACTTCTTCTGCAACAATGCTGATGAGTTATCTATGTAATTTGCCTATTGAAAATTGTGTTGGTCGTGGCACCGGGCTTAATGATACCCAATTAGAAAATAAGATTTCAATACTTAAAAAAGCACAAGCATTTCACGGAAAAATTGATAACCCAAATGCAGTATTGCAGACTTTTGGCGGTTTTGAAATAGCCCAGATGTGTGGTGCAATGCTTACAGCTTTTGAAAAAAATATGCTCATTTTAGTAGATGGCTTTATTGCCACAAGTGCTTTTTTAGTCGCTTACAAAATAAACCCTTCCATAATTGCCAATGCTATATTCTGCCATTTAAGCGATGAGTTTGGGCATAAAAACTTATTAAATAATTTGGTTGCTGAACCACTGTTAAAACTAAATATGCGTTTGGGCGAAGGTACTGGTTGTGCAGTGGCTTATCCTATTATTCAAAGTGCCGTAAATTTCTTAAATCAAATGGCAAGTTTTGAAAGTGCTGGCGTAACCAATAAAGATTAAAAATGAAAGAGGAGATAAAAATATTTTTTACAGCATTAATGTTTTATACAAGAATTCCTTGTCCCAAAGACATTGATCATTCTCCAGAATACATTAATAAAGCTACCCGATATTTTCCATTAATTGGTTGGGTAGTCGGAGTTATTTCGTTTATCGTATTTTGGTTAAGTTCCTTCGTATTTGATGTAAATATTTCTGTTTTGTTTTCCCTCACTGCAGGTGTTTTAGTGACAGGTGCATTTCACGAAGATGGCTTGGCAGATGCGTTTGATGGTTTTGGTGGCGGTTGGACAAAAGAAAAAATATTGGATATAATGAAAGACAGCCGTATAGGTGCTTATGGCGTTATTGCATTAATTTTTTTATTTGCAATAAAATATTTTTCATTAACCAATATTCTATTAAAAATTGATCAGTCCAATTATTTATTCATTGCTTTACTATTTGTTAGTTATCATTCTTTGTCAAGATTAACTGCAATTAATATTGTATTTACATCACAATATTCAAGAGATGACGAAACCAGTAAAGCAAAGCCAATAGCAAAAGCACATAGCTTAAAAGAAATAGTTGGAGCATATTTTTTCGGACTTGTTCCATTAATTGTATTCTGCTTTTTTCAATGGAAATTTTGCTTTGTAATTATTCCTTTAGTAATACTTTATCTTTATTCAAAACACTATTTTAATAAATGGATCAATGGCTACACAGGCGACTGCTTGGGTGCTGTTGAACAAATAGCTGAAAGTGTTTGCCTTTTAACTTTTTTGGCTTTATGGAAGTATATGTAATTCGCCATACACCAGTAGCAACAGGAAAAGACACTTGCTATGGACAAACCAATGTGCAATTGGCAGATACATTTTTGCAAGATGTAGAACAATTTAAAAACAAATTACCCAACAACTTTGACGCTATTTTTTGTAGCCCTTTGCATCGCTGTAAAGCCTTAGTAAATGCTTTAGGTTTTAAAAATATTTACTTTGCCAATGCTTTAATGGAAATGAATTTTGGTAAATGGGAAAATAAAAAGTGGAACGACATAAATCAAAACGACCTTAAAAATTGGATGAATGATTTTGTAAAAGTAAAAACACCCAATGGAGAGAATTTAATTGAACTATATGATAGAGTAAAATTATTTTTAGACAACTTACGACAACAGCCATACAAAAAAGTATTGCTAATAACCCACGCTGGTGTTATACGCTGCATTTGGGCATATTTGTTAGAAATACCATTACAAAACATTTTTAAAATACCAGTAGGGCACAACGAAATTTTTATTTACAATTTGACAGACAACCCAATCACAGACAGCATTAAACTAACAAAATAAAAACGGAATACAACATTGGGTTTTGTGCAAGTTGGGCTAACGGAATAACAATGAGCATTTGTACATATCAAGCATTGGTTTAGACATCACAAACAACAGTGAACATTTGTTCTTAACTTCAAATTTTTATTTCAATCAGCAGCCGTTAGGGGCAGACTGAAATCTATTACCTAACCTGAACAAAGCGCTGTTTGTTCTTTGCGGTAAAACCTAATATCCTTATTTTTATTTTTAACGCAAAGCACACCAAGAAAAAAGCGCAAAGCATACAAAGTTTGGGGCACAAATCAATTTATATTAAAAAAAGGGGGGATGCATCGAAGCTTTATTTAGTAAATAATATTATCCTAAGCCAACAAAACCGCAGCAGGAATGCCTAATTTTTGATGTAAAAGCCTTGCAATATTTAAGGTAAGTGGTTTTTTACCACTTAAAATTGCCGAGACATATCCTTTGCTACCTAACCAGCTAACCAAATCTTTGTTTTGCAAACCGTTTTCTTCCATTTTTAGTTTCACAACCGCTAAGGCATTAGGCACAGGTATAGCGTAATTTGCATCTTCGTATTGTTTAATAAGTAACAATGCAATTTGTAATTTTTCGCCTTGTGGGGTATCGGGTGCATAGCCTAAATCAAATTGAGCATCAACCCAATTTAATAAATTTTGATACTCATTTTCTGTTTTTATAATTTGTAAATCCATTTTAGCAATTTTTTTTTAATTAGGCAAATTAAAATCATGAAATTAAGATAAATTTCTCCATAACTGTCCGAACAAATAATATACAAAAAGGGCTTGTAAAAACCTAATTTTGAGTTGCAAAACTTAAAAAAAAGATAACCCCAAGCCCTAATGGTAA
>JAYULE010000163.1:0-8041 GCA_043763845.1 Sphingobacteriales bacterium | reverse complement strand
TAAAAATCCCTCGTTGGAATTTCGATAAATTTAAAGGCGCAAATACACTACTCGGCTTACAAATGAAATCGGTAGGCGAGGTTATGGGCATAGGTCGTTCTTTCTCCGAAGCGTTGCAAAAAGCTTGTCAGAGTTTAGAAATTGGTAGGGCTGGCTTGGGAGCCGATGGTAAACATTACCGAAATATTGACGATGTAATGCACAAGTTAGAAAACCCAAGTTGGGATCGTTTGTTTGCTTTAAAAGATGCGCTTACAATGGGTGTTCCTATCGAGTCGGTACGTAAAGTAACCAAAATAGATAAGTGGTTTTTGTTGCAAATACAAGAGCTGGTAACTTTAGAGCAAGAATTAAAACGCTATACAATAAACAACGTACCTAAAGATTTTTTATTAACCATAAAACAAAAAGGATTTTCGGATGTGCAAATTGCTTACATACTGGGCAACACTACCGAAGACGATGTATATAATAAAAGAAAGGAATTAGGCTTGCGCCGAGTGTATAAAATGGTGGATACTTGTGCGGCGGAGTTTCAAGCAAAAACACCGTATTATTACTCGACCTACGAGGGTGAAAACGAATCAATCCCATCACCTAAAAAGAAAATTATTGTACTAGGCTCGGGCCCTAATCGTATTGGGCAGGGTATAGAGTTTGATTATTCGTGTGTACACGGATTGTTAGCCGCTAAGGAAGAAGGTTTTGAATCGATAATGATAAACTGTAACCCCGAAACGGTTTCCACCGATTTTAATATGGCCGATAAACTGTATTTCGAACCTGTTTTTTGGGAACACGTACGCGAGATTATAGATTTAGAGCAACCCGAAGGCGTTATTGTTCAACTAGGCGGGCAAACGGCTTTAAAAATGGCCGAAAAACTCCACCAAAGTGGGATAAAAATAATTGGCACCAGCTATAATAATATGGATATTGCCGAAGACCGTGGTAGATTTTCGGATTTGTTGAAAGATTTAGACATACCTTACCCTAAATATGGCGTTGCTGAAACTGCCGAGGAAGCTATTGAAGTAGCACAAAAAGTAGGCTATCCTGTTTTAGTGCGCCCTAGCTATGTACTTGGCGGACAAGGGATGAGCATTGTGATAAACGATGAAGACTTAGAGAAAGCAGTAGTAAAATTATTAGGAGATTTGCCAGGTAACCGAGTATTGATTGATCATTTTTTAGATAGAGCCGAAGAAGCAGAATCTGATTGTATTTTTGATGGCGACGAAGTGCATATTATTGGTTTAATGGAACATATAGAGCCTGCGGGTATCCATTCTGGCGATTCGAGTGCGGTATTGCCACCTTTCAGCCTATCGCCTGCGGTGATTACTAAAATGGAACAATACACCGAAAAAATTGCCCGAGCCTTAGATATTAGAGGTTTGATGAATATGCAATTTGCCATAAAAAACGAAGAGGTTTACGTAATTGAAGCCAACCCAAGGGCATCGCGTACAGTACCGTTTATTGCCAAAGCCTACGATGTTGCTTATATAAACATTGCCGCAAAAGTAATGTTGGGCACCAAAAAACTAAAAGATTTTACCATTGAACGTAAGCTTAAAGGATTTGCTATCAAAGAACCTGTTTTCTCGTACGATAAATTCCCTGAGGTAAACAAAGAGTTAGGTCCAGAAATGAAATCCACCGGCGAAGCTATCCGTTTTATTGATGATTTGAAAGATCCTTATTTTATACAACTGTATAAGGAAAAATCGATGTATTTGAGTAAGTAAGAAATTTGTTTTTTGTATAAAAGCGGTTAGGGAGGAGATTCTTAATCGCTTTTTCGGTTTTGGTGGGATTAATCAGAGGTGGTTGTTTTTTGAGTTGAGGATTGATTATTGGAATTTGTTATATTAGTAGTGGAAAATAGCAAAGAGCAACCAACTTCCGAATTAGAATGCCCTTTAAAATTGAGATGAATAATATTAAAATACATTTACATAATCTACTCGACTCAGGAGAATATGTTGAGGCTAGAGAAATTGTAAATCAAATATTGCAAGAAACTACAAGCTTAGAAAAAAACGAAAAATTAAATATTGAAACACATTTTTTTGGTTTTTTAATTGATATTGGTTGCGAGAGTGAAAATGAAGATGATTTAATCAAAGCTATAAATTTTTTCGAAACAAATGAAGTAATTCTTGAATCAGTAATAACAAAGTCAAGTTACTACTACAACCTAGCTAATGCTAAACACGCATTGGGTAAAATATTTTATTTAAAAAACAGAGGCGTACACTCTTTGTATTTAACTAAAGATAAACTACAAGCACCAATAAACCTCTATTGGCTTGCTTTCAAAACTCTTAACACTAATGACAAATCACTATTTTACCAAATTTTAATTAACTTATCGAACTCTTTAGTTCAAATAAGTAGAATTATAGAAGGATTACAATTTTTGGACATAGTTTTGAAACAAAACCCAAATTTTCCTCAAGCATTGATTTCAAGAGGTGACAATTTATTTTATTTAAGTGAGTTTACTAATTGCCCAGTTACGATAGCTTTGTATACACAAATTTTCAATTCGTATGATAAAGGAATAAAAACTAATTTATTACCTAATGCAATAGCTGACAGAGTTGAGAGCCATAAATTAAGGGCTTTGTTAAAAATACAAGCATATGGTTTTGATAATTCTAACATAAACAAAGATTTAATTGAAACAAAGAACGAATATAATAACCACACAGAATTTAGAAAATTTTGTATTGATAATTTTCTCACTTTAAATGAACACGGAATTTATTGTCCTTGTGTAGCTAATAAAAAAGACAATTTACAAATTGGTATCCCAAATGTATATTTCAAAAGTGAGCTTCTCCCAAAACTTGAACTTCTTCTGAATCGCATTAAAAGTGAATTTGCCTTCGCAAGATGGAACTTTTATAAATCAAATACCGAAGAAGCATTTGATTACGATGTTGTATTTTCAGAATTACTCGAAAATGAAGTTATAAATTCGCAGACAGAAACTTTAAGAACGAGCTATCGTATTTGTTATGGAATTTTGGATAAGATTGCGTTAGGAATATGCAAACTTTATGATGTTGAAGGAGGAAATATATTTTTTGAACGATTTTGGAATGACAAAAAAAGAATTGCAACACTTGAAACTCAAAGAAATATTCACTTAAATGCACTTTATAGTATTGCAAATGATTTGAATACTGAGACAGGAGAACTAAAACACTTTAAAAATTGGAGAAACAAACTTGAACATAATCTTCTTATTTTAAAAGATACTAAAAATCAAACGCCAGACTTACTTAATATATTTGATGACGAAAATTTTGTAATAATTGTTGACCTTGAGGAGTTTAAAGAAAAAACACAACAATTACTTCAAATTACTAGAGCAGCAATTTTTAGTTTTGTGTTTTGCGTAAGGCTTGAAACCATAACTACAAACAAAGTTAATGAAAATAAAAATTCTTATAATATATCACAGAAAAAATGACACAGGGACAGGTGCATTAGGTTTTGCGTTATTCCCGCAAAAGTGATACCATCGAACATTTGTTCCGTTACCGATCTTTAGTACGGGGAGAAATTTATCAGTTTAGCTTTTAGTTCAAAAAAAAGAAATAAAGTCAACGACTAAAAAAAAGGTGTGAAACCTCTCCGTCAGCTATAAATTAGATAAAGCCAAACAAAAATACAGTATATACATTAAAAATATTAAATTTGATTAATGAAATAAAATTTAAAACACCAATACAAATATTAAAACTATCTCAAATGGGGTAATCATAAAAAACTTAATGCTTTAAAAATAATGGAAGAAATAGCCGAAATAACAACACCAAAAAAAGTGTCCAGAAAAACTCTTATAAAAGAGATTATTTCTTTTGAAGCATTAAAGCTTAATTGGGATGGTTACGGAGCATACCCATTAGAAGTTGAAAGTGCCGCTAATGCACTAGAATTAATGTACTTATGGAATAAAAATGTTTACGAACACATTGATGAAATTTACCCTAACCCAAATGGAACAATATCAATAAATTGGGTTAATAAATTAAATGAAAAGTTGTGTTTAGAAATTGGAAATAAATCTATGTCATATTATGTGGAAATGTGTTCAAAAGACACACGTTACTTTAACAATGTTTTTATAAATGAATTTGAAGCTAAAAAGATTTCCGAGTTCGTTACTGCGTTGGTTTAATAAAAAATCTTCCTCAACAAAAATACCAACTCATTTTAACAAAGATGAAAAGATAATTCGGTCAATTTTCTCACCTATCAACATACATAACTCAAAAGGTACTCTATTGCCCAACTCGTTTCGTACACCGCCTGAAAAAGATGAGGTTTCGGTAAATAGATTAGATTACACATCGGTTGATTTTTGCAAAGAATTAGCTAAGAAAAATGAAAAAGCTGGTGATAGATACTATTTTGGATTTGCGGTTTTATTAAAAAATGATATTGATGAGGCAAATAGTACCATAGTTTATAGTCCAATTTTAGCCCCCAAAAGTGATATCAACCCATTTCATTCGGATATTAAAATTGGATATATACCTCAAAGAGGAGAACCTATGCCAAGTGAATACTCGAAAAAAATTAACGACCTAACGTCAAAAGCAAGGTTTTATGTCGACCCTAATCCTAATTTAATAGGTTGGTTCGGCGAAGATATTAATATGTAAAGCATCATTTAGTTTCATAAATAGTTTTGAAACTTATTTTTTTTAGGTTAAAACATCAATGAAATCAACCGGCGAAGCTATCCGTTTTATTGAAGATTTAAAAGACCCATATTTTATACAATTGTATAAGGATAAATCTATGTATTTGAGTAAGTAAGAAATTGAAAATTATTTTTTATATTTGTTTTCGATTTACAAACTCTTAAAAACGTTTAAAATGGACTTTACCTTACTGGATATTGAAAAATTACTTGAGTCAAAGCTTGATTCAAAATTAGATCAAAAATTAGAGCCACTTAAAAACACAATGAAAAGTATTTCTAATTCTTTAAATACAGTTAATCTAAGATTAGATGGTTTTGAAGGTAGGTTTACTAATATAGAACACAGGTTGGCTAATATAGAACACCGCTTGGCTAATATTGAGAAATGGATACCGGTAGAGAATTTATCAATTATTTAAATAAATAATATTACTCACAAAAATTAAAAAAACGATTAAGGAAAATTCCTTAATCGTTTTTTGGTTTAAAAATAAAAATAAAAATTTCATGTTGCTTAATCAAAAAAAAAATATGAACCCCAAGGTAGACTTGTTTTTTGATAAACCTACAAAATGGCAACAAGAATATTTAGAATTGAGAAACTTAATTTTGGATTGCTTTGTTGCCGAAAAAGAGTCCGAACTTACCGAAGAATTAAAATGGGGTTGCCCTTGTTATACTCTTCAAACTAATGGAAAGCTACAAAGCAACATTGTTTTAATTCATGGCTTTAAAAACTATTGTGCTTTGTTATTTATGCAGGGTGCTTTACTTAAAGATGTAGCAGGTATTTTGGTACAACAAACCGAAAATGTACAATCGGCAAGGCAAATACGGTTTACAAACATTAACGAAATTTTAAAAAGCAAAGCAATTTTACAAGATTATTTATTAGAAGCTATTGAAATTGCGAAATCGGGTTTAAAAGCAGCATCAAAAGTAACAATTGAATATAAAATACCCGAAGAATTTGAAAATGTTTTAAACGATATGCCAGAATTGAAAAAAGCATTTAATATGCTCACACCTGGCAGGCAAAGGGGATATCTGCTTTATTTTTCTGCACCTAAACAATCTAAAACAAAAGAGGCAAGAATTGAGAAATACGTACAACATATTCTAAATGGGAAAGGATTAGAGGATAATTAAACGTACCGTAAATAAATTATATAATTGAAAAAACTGGGTAGTTTTCATTAAAGTGTATTAATCCTACAAATTGATGCCTTCGCTTTAAGCGAAGGCATCAATGACCAAAATAAAATTAATATTCCTCCTCGTCCCCAAACTCATTTTTAAACAAACTGCCGAACATATCTTTAAACTCAAATCCTTTTTCTAAAAAGCCTTTGCTAATTAGCGAAAACTCGGCTAAGCCATGTAAAACAAACTCCATATAAAGTAACTCTTGACTTTTGCTAATAGCGGGATGAAAGGTTTTTACCAAAGCTTGTAAACCCGGTATGCTATAAATCAATTGTTGATACTCTTTATCTGTAATATCATCTAACAAATTTAGGCTATTGCCGTTGCTAAACCAGTTTGTAATTTCTAAATACGGGTTTTTAGTTTTTGTTTTCTTAATTTTTTCGGGATCGGGGAAGTAGGTTTGCAATAAAGTTTTAAGTGCTTTACCAATCATAATGTTGGCTACTTTTGCAGGGCCTTCTAACTCACCCTCGTAAACCAGTTCTATTTTGCCGGTTATGGCAGGTATTACTCCCAAAAAATCGCTTATGCGTACAACGGTTTTTTTTTCGTTGTTTATTAACATTCTACGCTCGGCGTGTGAAATTAAGTTTTCGTATGCCGATATGGTTAACCTTGCCGATACGCCCGATTTTTTATCAATATACTCCGAGTTTCGGGCTTCAAATGCAATTTGCTCAATCAAATCTTTTACCAAACCATCGGCTTCTATATTTTGCTTTTGCTCGGCTGTTATTTGAGCTTCTTGCTGTGTAATTTTCCGCGAAAGCGCAATAGATTTAGCATAATGGGTTAAAATCTGACTTTCAATTCTATCTTTTAGTGGCGTAACTATGCTGCCTCGGTTGGTGTAATCTTCGGGGTTGGCGGTAAACACAAACTGAATATCAAGCGGTAAACGCAATTTAAAACCACGTATTTGTATGTCTTTTTCTTGTAAAATGTTAAAGAGGGCTACTTGTATGCGGGCTTGCAAATCGGGTAGTTCGTTAATTACAAAAATACCACGGTGTGCTCGGGGTATTAACCCAAAATGTATTACTCGCTCGTCGGAATAGTTAAGTTTTTGAGTAGCCGCTTTTATAGGGTCAACATCGCCAATTAAATCGGCAACGGTAACATCGGGCGTAGCTAACTTTTCGGTATATCTTTCACTTCGGTGTAGCCAAGCAATGGGTGTATTATCGCCGTGTATTTCTATGGCATTTTTTGCAAACCAACTTATAGGGTTTAAAGGGTCATCAAACAACTCCGAACCTAAAACATAAGGCACAAACTCATCTAACAAATTAATCATCAAACGGGCAATACGGGTTTTAGCTTGGCCACGTAATCCTAAAAAAAGTATGTTGTGGCGAGATAGTATGGCGGTTTGCAAATCAGGTAAAACGGTATCTTCGTAGCCAACAATACCCTCAAAACCTAATTCTTTATTTTTTAAACGTATAATTAGGTTTTCTCTTAACTCCTGTTTTACCGTTCTACTTTTATAACCAGCTGCTTTTAATTGGCTTAATGTTCTAATGTTATTCATTTTGATTTAACAGTTTTGGTAAATAGTTGTTTTTACTATTTTTTAGAAGAGGCATTTGTGTTTTCTAACGCTTTGGCTTTCATATCTATTTTTATTTGTTTTATCAGTTTTAGCTTATAAAAAATGGTTAGCCCAAAAGCTGCCAAACAAACTATTGGTATTAAATAGTTTTGGCGTTTAAAAAAATAAGTACCCACAACTACGGCAAGTATTATTATAAGATTTAAAACAATGTTGAAAATGAATTTTTTACCCACAGTTGCGATTTTAGATTTTGGATTTGTGATTTTTGATTGCTTATCGCATCCAATTTTGATTTGTGATGTATTTTAATAAACTAAAGTTCCTATTATAACCCGGAGTTCGATTAGGAAATATTATTTTTGTTATGATTAGGGCGTTTCCTGCCTGCCGGTAGGAAAGGTAACACGCTTTTCGCTATATCTTTTTTTATTTTTCTATCCCCCTAACCCCCGAAGGGCATAGCCGTCAAGCACTTTTTATAACTATTTGGTTTTCAATTAATTAAAAGGCATATTTAATCAGCTCACTTTTTTCAGGAGTAAGCT
>JAYULE010000162.1:0-8072 GCA_043763845.1 Sphingobacteriales bacterium | reverse complement strand
TAATAATAAATTGCTTTTGTATAATTTTTTGTTTCCTCCTGTATCTGACCTAAATTGGTTAAACAACTAGTTTGACCGTAAACATTATTTATTGATTTAAATTTAAGCATACTTTTTAAAAGAAAATCCTCGGCTTTTTTATACTTTTTTAACAAAATATTTATTGCTCCTACATTAAGGTAAGCGTTTGCAAGATTTAATTGGTCGCTAAGTTTTTCACGTATGCTGGTTGATGCCACAAAATATTTTTCTGATTTTATAAGTTGGTTGTTTTCGCCATATAAAATACCATAGTTATTATATAGTTGCGCTAGTCTTTCGTTGTCGTTTAGTTTTTTAAAAATTGTACCCGCTAAGGCATAATATTTTTCGGCTTGGGGTATTATGCCTTGGTGTTGAAACAAATTGCCCATATTTATATAACTATTGCCAATAGCAAATTGGTTGTTTAAAGCCATATATATTTTAACAGCTTTTAAATAATAAAAATGGGCATTTTTAAAATCGTTTTTTATTGAATATGAATTGGCTATAAGCCCTAAAGATGTTGCAATTGTTGCATTTTGTTTTAGTTTATAAGCTAATTTAAGTGATTTAGTGGCATATAATTTAGCGGAATCTGGCTGACCTATATCAAAAAAATATGCAGCATATTTATTGTTTAGGCTCATTAATAAGGTATCGTTTTTTAGGGTATTGCACAACATTTTTGCTGTATCAATAAATAATTTAGCCTTGTTTAAATCGTTTTTTTCATAAACACTAAATAAGTTTATGTATGCTTTAGCTTTTAATAAACTATTTGAAGTTGCGTTTATTTTACCTGTAAGGCTATCTGTTTTTTGTTTTATAAAATGTTGCTGGGCACTTAGTTTTTTTGTTTGTGATAAACATAAGGTAGGCAGCAATAAAAAAATAAATATATATTTAAGCATATAAGGTTTGATTCATTTATTTGAATGCTTTTACGGTTATAAAACTATACATTTTTAACAAAATGTACTATTTTTTAATTAAACTTTAAAAATAATATAATTCAAGTTTTAATCATTTGTTTCAAATGTATTTTAAAACTCTACAAATTTATTTATTTGCTGGTTTATAAATTTTAAAGTTTTTTCGTTAAAAAAATCGCCACTAACATCAAGCTCGTTATGTATGGCAGGTATGTGCAATTTTAACGGTAAAACATGCATCCCACAATAGTGAGCAATACCTGTAAAATGGTCAACACCACGTATATTACCATAATTTCCGGTAGCTATACCAACCAAAGCGCATTTTTTATTATCAAAACTATCTGGAAACTTACAAGCATCAATAAAGGCCTTTAGTACACCCGGAAAGCTGCCATTATATTCGGGAATAATAAAAATAAATTTTTGCGTATGTGTAATTAAATCCTGCAAAGGTTTAAAATCATCGCTAGGTTTATCGTAAAAATCAGAAGTGTAAATACTTATTGGTACTTCTGTTAACGGTAAAATTTGGCTTTCTAAACCCCTGTATTTAAGTGCGTTTTGGTAGAATTTTGCTACCCTTAAGCTGTTGCTATTGTTCCGGTTTGTGCCTGCTATTAATGTAATCATTTAACCTTTATCTTTAAAATATGTTTATAACTCGTTTTAACGTTTGTATTTACATATTGTTTAAATATGTATCTTGCCAATTGCCAAATATAATCTCTAAATGCGTTTTAAGGTTATATTTAAGGGTATTTTAAAATTTAATTTTGTTTACACTAACATATTCTTCGCGTTTAAATGGGTAAAATTATAGCAATAGCCAACCAAAAAGGCGGTGTAGGTAAAACTACAACGTCAATAAATTTGGCTGCAAGTTTAGCGGTTTTAGAGTTTAAAACTTTAATAGTAGATGCAGATCCGCAAGCAAATTCAACATCTGGTATAGGGTTTGATCCTCGCACCATAAAAAACAGCATTTACGAATGTATAATAAACGATGTTGATGCTAGCGAAGCTATACAACATACCGATACGCCCAATTTAGATTTACTACCAGCACATATTGATTTGGTAGGTGCCGAAATTGAGATGATAAATTTACACGGCCGAGAGTATAAAATGAAAGCCGTTTTAGAAAAAATTAAAGACCAATACGATTTTATTATTATTGATTGTTCGCCATCTTTGGGATTAATAACTATTAACGCATTATCAGCCGCCGACTCGGTAATTATACCCGTACAGTGCGAATATTTTGCGTTAGAAGGTTTGGGTAAATTGCTTAACACCATAAAAATTGTTCAAACTCGCTTAAACCCCGAGTTGCAAATTGAAGGAATTTTATTAACCATGTACGATGTGCGTTTGCGCCTATCAAACCAAGTTGTTGAAGAAGTTCGTTCACATTTTGAAAACCTGGTTTTTGAAACCATAATTGCCCGAAATACGCGTTTAAGCGAAGCCCCAAGCTTTGGTATATCGGTAATTATGCATGATGCAAATAGTAAAGGTGCTATAAATTACTTAAACTTAGGACGTGAAATTATTAAAAAAAACGGTTTAACCAAACAAATTGCGGCTATAAATTAGCTTACAAAATAAATGAGTAAGGAAAGAAAATTTGGCTTAGGCCGAGGATTAAGTGCGTTGTTAAACGATTCGGACGAGGCAATGCCCAACCGAAATGCCGGCCGAGAGGGTTTTGCAGTTTCCGATAATCCATCGGCAGCTTTAGGCAGTATAAGCCACATTAAAATAAGCGAAATTCAGGTAAATCCGTTTCAACCAAGGTTCGAGTTTAACGAAGAAATGTTAAGCGAACTAGCCGAATCTATTAAAACTCAAGGTTTAATACAGCCCATCACCGTTCGCCAATTTGGCCATAACAGCTACCAACTTATAAGTGGCGAACGCAGGTTAAGAGCCTCTAAACTTGTAGGTTTAACCGATATTGCTGCTTACGTACGTACCGCCAACGACCAGCAAATGTTGGAAATGGCGTTGATAGAAAACATACAACGCGAAAACCTAAACGCAATTGAAGTTGCCCTAAGTTTTCAACGGATGATTGATGAATGTAGCCTTAAACAAGAAGAGTTAGGTCAAAGAGTTTCAAAAAACCGTAGTACCGTTACCAATTATTTGCGCTTGCTAAAATTGCCGCCAGCTATACAAGCATCTATTAGAGATAGTAAAATATCTATGGGCCATGCAAGGGCTTTAATAAGTGTTGATGATTTAGCCACCCAACTTTATATCCACAAACAAATTATTGATAAAGATTTATCGGTACGTAAAGTAGAAGAACTGGTAAGGTTAGCAAAACCTAGCGAACAAGATGCCGTTAAAAGTAAGAAAGACGATAGTATTTCGTTTCAATACCAAAAAATAGAAGACGATTTATCATCAAAATTCTCAACTCGCATTAAAATGAAAGTGCAAAGCAACGGAAAAGGAAGTATAGAAATTCCGTTTTTGTCTAATGATGATTTAACGCGTATTTTAGAAATGCTGGATTGGTAGAATGAAAAAGTTAAGCTTGCTTATAGTTATAACATTTTCTTTAGTTTGTGTTGCATTGGCACAAAAAAAAGATTCGCTCGCCTTAAAAACAAAAAAAACTGGCTTTAGACTCAGTAAATACAGGTTACCAAACGACACCAGCAATTTGCAAACGCCTAAACAGGCAGTTTATAGGTCGTTTATGTTACCAGGTTTAGGCCAATATAAAAACGGAAAATGGTGGAAAGTGCCTTTGGTACCCGCAGGTTTTGTAGGCATTGTTTTAGTATTTAATTTTAATAATCAACTATACCAACAAACTCTTACCGAATTACAGTTTAGGGCAAACAATCCTAATAAAACTCAAGATCCGGAATTTCCTATCCAAATTAGAAACGAGCAACTTGTACAAGCAAAAGATTTTTACCGCCGTAATCGAGATTTATCAATTTTAGGAGGGCTGCTTTTTTACGGCATTGTGGCAATTGATGCTTATGTTGATGCTCGTTTAGCCCGTTTTAATGTAGATGAAAATCTTTCGTTTAACATAAAGCCATCAATTTATGTACCTTCGCTTGCCGGTAGTTACGGCACACCAATACCAATGTTAAAATTAACCGTTCGTTTATGAAAATTGCTTTACTAGGTTATGGCAAAATGGGTAAAATGATAGAAACCATAGCCCTAGACCGAGACCATCAAATTGTTTTAAAAATAGACCAATATAACGCCCACGAGCTTACAATTGCAAACTTACAACTAGCCGATGTTGCCATAGAGTTTAGTACACCCGATACCGTTTTGCAAAACATTCAATTATGCTTGACGGCAAAAGTACCTATAATTGTAGGTACAACAGGTTGGTATGGCAGTTTACAAAAAATTAAAGACGATTGTTTAAACGCAAATTCGGCATTAATGTATGGCTCAAATTTTAGTATTGGTGTAAATATATTTTTTCAAATTAATAAAATGGCAGCAAAAATGATGAACCAATTTGCCAACCATTACGATGTTGAACTAGAAGAAATTCACCACATACATAAATTAGATGCCCCTAGTGGAACTGCTATAACATTAGCAGAAGACGTATTAGACGAGTTTAAAGCAAAAAAAGAATGGCTTTCAGTAAATGCCGACGAAAATAATGTAACAATTAACAGTCCCGAGCATCTTATAATAGAATCGTACCGACAAGGCGAAGTACCCGGTACACATTCGGTAATTTACGACTCGGACGAAGATAGGATAGAACTAAAACACATTGCCCACGGCCGCCAAGGTTTTGCACTAGGTGCCGTAGTTGCCGCCGAGTGGCTAAATAATAAAACAGGGTTTTTCTCTGTAAAGGATATGTATAATTTTAATGCTTAAAAATTTATAAAAACAGGATGAACCTTAAATTTTGGAAAAAAAACGAAAAAAAAGAAGTTGAAAAAAAAAGTGCAGGTAAAGAATGGTTTGATGCCATAATATTTGCAGTTGTAGCCGCTACAATTATAAGAGGTTTATTTATAGAAGCTTACGTAATACCAACTGGCTCAATGGAGCGCACATTATTAGTAGGCGATTTTTTGTTTGTGAGCAAAGTAAATTATGGCCCTCGCACACCTATTACCCCAATTGCATTTCCGTTTGCACACCATACAATGCCTTTAATTGGCACCAAAGCCTATTGGGATGGCATACAATTACCTTATTACCGTTTACCGGGATTAGGAAATGTAGAACGTTACGATGTAGTAGTTTTTAACTACCCTATGGATGCCGATGAACCACTTAGCCGCCCAATTGATAAACGAGAAAACTATATTAAACGCTGTATGGGCATTGCTGGCGATACTTTAAGCGTAATAGATGGCCAAGTTTTTATTGATGGCAAACCTGCCGAGCAACCACCCATGAGCCAAACAGAATACGTGGTAACTACTGATGGTACCGATTTTAATCCAATGGCAATGAAAGATTTAAAAGCAGATATCAACCAAGTATCGGCAAATCAGTACGTTTTTAATATGCCAAAAGCCGAGGTTGAAAAACTGAAACAGTTTACCACAATAAAACAAATTGTACCTTATTTAAGTGAAAAAAATTCGCAAGAGCAAGGTATTTTCCCTGGCGATGTTAACCATAAATGGAGCCGAGATAATTATGGGCCAATAATTATACCAAAAAAAGGTTTTACAATTAAATTGGATAGCTTAAGTTTACCTGTTTACCGCCGAGCAATTGAAGTTTACGAAGGAAACAAACTAGAAATACAAGGTAATGATGTGGTAATAAATGGCACAAAAATAAATACTTACACTTTTAAAAGTGATTATTATTGGATGATGGGAGATAACCGCCACAATAGTGCCGATTCTAGATATTGGGGTTTTGTACCCGAAAATCATATTGTTGGTAAAGCTCTTTTTGTTTGGATGAGCTTAGATGATAAAGCATCATTGTTTAATAAAATACGCTGGAGCAGATTGTTTAGAGGTATAAATTAATTAAAGTTTGTGGGCAACATTTTTTTATATAAGTTCATATAACAAACAAACAAATAATAATTAAAATCATTTTAATATTTAACTTAATAAAAATATCTTTTTTATGCCATTGTGGTTTGTAGCTACCATTTGTTTTTTGCCAATATTTTTATTTTTAGGATGGACTTCTAGTTTTAGAGAAAAAAATCCTGATATTTTCGGGTATATAGTTTCTTTGCTAGGTACGTTTGTTGGTATAATTGTGGGTTTATACTTTAATAATTTAGCATCGCTTAACGACAAGCAAAACCGAACTGTAAAAGTTTACCAAGCTAGCAGAGAAGAAATTGAATGGCTAATAAACCGAGCAAAAACTATTGATCTTTTATCCGACTCTGTACCCATAAAAGAGCACCAAAAATTTTTTAATTTAGAATTGCCCCCGTTTTATAGTCAAACTTTACGATCAGAGTTGATATCTGAAATAAGCCACCCGCTTAGTTTAGAAAAATTTAATTTAATAAGAGAAAATCTATTGTTTGATGTTGAATTGTTAAAAGAAGACAATAAAATTAAAAACAAAAAAAAGCTAGATGAAGATTTAATTGAATATCGCCAACAATTAAACTTTACTATAAATACCATTGATTTAGAAATTAAAAGGCTTAATGGCGAGGTATCAAATGAGATTTTTGAAACAGAATCTAAAACGTTACTAAAAAAATTAATGCAATAACAATAATCTCTAACAGTAATCTTTGTTTTAAAGTAAAATTTAGATGATTAGGTTTTCAAGAATTTTGCATTATTTAATTTTACCTAAATTTGGTTTATATTTTTTGCAATTGCCTCTTTAGCTTCGGCAAGTATATTTTCAACAGTTTTATTGTGGTTACTAATTTCATCTAAAACTTTAAATTTTAAATGATAGCCAGGCAACAACCAAAATGTACTATTTGATACTACTTTATACGAATTGTTTATTGCAATAGGTACTATTATAGCATTTGGTACTTTTTTTAATAATGTGGCCACACCACCCACTTGAAAATCTTTTAACACCCCAGTTTTAGAGCGTGTACCTTCTGGAAAAATTACTGCGCCCCAATTATTATCTTTCATACGTTGCCCAAATTTTAAAATTTCTGTAATGGCTTGGCGAGCATCTTTTCGGTTAATATTTGCACCTCCACCATGGTTTAGATTAAAAGATATAGAGGGAATATTTTTAGTTAACTCTATTTTAGATATAAACTTAACGTGATATTTTCTTAAAAACCAAATAAGTGCAGGTACATCGTACATACTTTGGTGGTTAGCAATAAAAATAATGGTTTTGCCTAAAGGTAAAGCAGCGTTTTTATAATAGCTAACCTTTAACCCTAAAATATAATAAGTGGCTACTAAAAAAAAGTTAAGCAAATCAACAGCTTTTTTATGTGCGGTATAACCAAAAAATTTGAAACAAAACCATTGTATAGGTTGAAAAATGCAAAGTGTTAATAAAAAAATTAAGTGGTGTATTGGCGATAAGAAGTATCCTAAAAAGCAACGCATTGTTTATTGTTTAAAACCCTAAAGCTAGCAATTTTACCCTTAAAATGGCAGCAATAGTTATCGAGTCGGTTATTTTACCTTCAATTACCATCTGGTAAGCTTCTTTAAAAGGTATTTTTTTAATTTGCAATTGTTCGGTATCCTCGGGTTGTGCCTCAAATTGTTGTAAATCTTTGGCAAGGTAAACAATGCTTAACTCATCGCTTACCGAGTTTGATAAGTGCATTCTAAACAATTCTTTCCATTCGTTTGCCACTAAGCCTGTTTCCTCTAACAATTCTCGCTTTGCCGAAAGCAAGGGTTCTACACCCAAAGCCCCACCACCTTCTGGTAATTCCCAACTGTAAAGGTTTATTGGGAAGCGATATTGCCCAACCAAATAAATATTATTTTTGTTATCTAATGCAACAATCCCAATAGCATAATTTTTAAAATGTACTTGTCCGTAAATACCTTGACCGCCATTTGGGTTTATAACCTTATGTTGGGTAAGGCTAATCCAAGGGTTATCGTACCTAAGTTCACTACTTAAAATTTGCCATGGGTTTTCAGTTTCTTGCATACTATTAAAATT
>JAYULE010000161.1:0-8104 GCA_043763845.1 Sphingobacteriales bacterium | reverse complement strand
AAAAAAAATTAGTTCATTTTCTCTAACAGCTTGTATCAATATTAGCTATACAAATTGTCAATAATAACTTCAAATCCAAAATATAATTTTAAACAGATTCAAAATCACAAAAACACCTTCAAAGCAATTAAGCTTTGAAGGTATTATGAGCAAAATATTTATCAATTGATTTTAAAAAATAGTTAAACCCTAATTAATCAAAAGTTGCTCCATCAATTATTTTCGTAACCAAATATCTTTAGTTATTCCGCCAACGGTCAAAGTAGCTTTTGCATCTAATTCTCCATTGCCATAATTTAAAATTCTAAGCAATCTGTCGCCAGGTTTAATTTCTATAATACCTGCAATCAAATATGGGTAACCAATTTTCTTAATTAAAGCACTAGTAATATTTGTAGTGAAAGTTACACCTTTAGAGTTTGTGCCTATTGATGAACCAGTTATTGCATACTCATCATCCATTATTAATAATGGAGTAGTTGCTCCTTTTGTCCATTCTATAGTTCTGTTGGCTTCATAAGCAAAAGTACCTCTTTTGTCGTTTATTTTACTTTTAGATACAACCACACTAAAAATATAATTTCCTGCTGCATTTAAACCCAAATTGGTAATGGTTTTAGTTCCTTCAATTTTTGTATCGTTAACAAAATAGTTCTCAAACGTTAAGGTAACTGTTGAACCTGCGGTTTTAAAACGACCACTATAAAACGCTATAATTTTTCCTTTTTTAATAATTTTGTCTTTGGTAATGCCGGACCCAAAGTTAAAAGTAACAGTTTTTGGCCATTTATCGTCTTTTGATGAAATAGTTACCGTAGGTTCGTCATTTTCTTCAAGAGTTACATACTTAGTAAGTCCAACCGATGCCCCCGAAGTAAACGTAGCATCGTTTTCTGTAGAGAAATTACTTACATTAGTAAAAACATCAATAAATGTTTCATCGCCTTGTGCGTTTTCATCAACCGCCGCGGTATCATTTACATCGTCATTATTTTGTTTATCTTTTTTGCAAGCTCCAAAAGTTAAGGTTATTATGCCTAGCATAATTAAACCGTTGTAAAAAGTTTTTTTCATATATTTTTTTAGTTTATTTTGTTTGTAAGATACCCTATTTATAAAATGGTTTAACCAATTGTAAATTATTTTTCTAAATTGGTTATTATACTTTGTTATGATGTATTTTTGAAAACATTTATTAAATAACCCATAATTATGAAATTTGCCACCAAAGCCATACACGCAGGCCAACACCCCGACCCAACCACCGGAGCTGTAATGACACCAATTTATCAAACATCAACCTATTGGCAAAAATCTCCAGGCGATAATAAAGGTTACGAATATAGTAGAGGCACAAACCCTACCCGTAAGGCATTAGAAGATTGTTTGGCTGCCTTAGAAAACGGGCAATTTGGTTTGGCATTTAGTAGCGGAATGGGTGCTACCGATGCCGTTATGAAACTTTTACAACCTGGCGACGAAGTAATTACCGGAAACGATTTATACGGCGGCTCGTACCGAATTTTTACCAAAATATTTGCAAATTATGGTATTAAATTTCACTTTTTAGATTTAAGCAAGCCCGAAAATATTGTACCTTACATAAACCAAAATACAAAACAAGTTTGGATAGAAACGCCCACCAACCCAACTATGCAAATTGTTGATATTGAAGGGATTTCTAAAATAACTAAAGCAAATAATTTGTTACTAACGGTAGATAATACCTTTGCATCGCCATACTTACAAAACCCATTAGATTTAGGTGCCGATTTAGTAATGCATTCGGTTACCAAATACATTGCTGGCCATAGCGATGTAGTTATGGGCGCATTAATTACCAATAACGAAGATTTGTACAAAAAACTTTGGTTCATTTACAATGCTTGTGGTGCAACCCCAGGTCCGCAAGATTGTTTCTTGGTTTTACGAGGAATTAAAACGCTGCATTTGCGTATGCAAGCCCATTGTATAAACGGCGAAAAAATTGCTCATTTCCTTAAAAATCACCCAAAAATTGATAAAATTTATTGGCCCGGTTTTACCGACCATCCTAACCATAACATTGCCCAACAGCAAATGCGTGGTTTTGGTGGGATGATTTCTATTACCTTAAAAAACGCCGATTTACAAGAAACTTTCCGCATTTCATCGGCCTTTAAAGTGTTTACTCTGGCCGAAAGTTTGGGCGGAGTAGAATCACTTATTAATCACCCAGCTACCATGACGCATGGCTCGATACCAAAAGCCGAAAGAGAAAAAGTGGGTGTAACCGATAATTTATTGCGCCTTAGTGTTGGTGTGGAAGATATTGATGATTTATTGGACGATTTAAAACAAGCCTTGGCTTAGTTTTATGAAATGGTAGAAAACCTAAAAGATTTTTTGGATACTAAAGTTGCGCAGTACAACCAGCCCAAATTTATAGCGTTAGACCCAGTTTGCATTCCGCACCTATTTACCACAAAACAGGATATAGAAATTATGGGATTTTGGGCTGCAATTTTGGCTTGGGGGCAACGCATTACCATTATCAATAAAAGTAAGGAGTTGATAAATTTAATGGATGGCGCACCCCATGATTTTATTTTAAACCACCAAGAAACCGATTTAAAACCGTTTTTAAACTTCAAACACCGCACCTTTAACGCTACAGATACGCTTTATTTTATCCATTTTTTAAAACACCATTACAGTAATTATAGTAGTTTAGAAGATGCTTTTTTGCCTTACGGCGATGCTAGTGGAAAGCGGGCTTTCGGGCTACGAGCAACGGGCGATATAAGTAGCACAATTGAAATGGAGTTGAACTTAAATATTGAAAATCATTTAAACCATTTTAGAGCATATTTTTTTTCTTTGGAGGATTATCCTGAAAGAACAAAAAAACACATCTCCTCCCCTATGCAAAAATCTACCTGCAAACGCTTAAATATGTTTTTAAGGTGGATGGTTCGTAAAGATAATTGCGGGGTTGATTTTGGAATTTGGAAACGCATTTTACCTTCGCAATTAATTTGCCCATGCGATGTACATGTTGACAGAGTAGCCCGCAACCTTGGTTTAATTACCCGCAAACAAACCGATTGGCAAACCGCACTAGAACTTACCCAAGCCCTAAAAAACTTTGATTCGAGCGACCCTGTTAAATATGATTTTGCTCTTTTTGGGTTGGGTGTTGAAGGTGTTTTGTAAATAAAGGACATAAATTAATTTTAAAAATACCACTCGCATAGAATTTCAATAAAGTTTTTTGTTGATTAAAAGTCATTCAATTTCATCCAATAAAAACCACATATTTTTCCCATATTTGCAAAAAATTAAAAAAGGTTGCCTGTTAAATTAAATATGGTTTGCCTTACAAACTATATATGATTTCATTTAACGATTTGGGTTTGATAGACCCAATTAAAAAAGCATTAGCAGCCGAAGGTTACACCACTCCCACCCCAATTCAACAAAAAGCTATACCACTTTTATTACAAAAAAAAGATTTATTAGGTTGTGCCCAAACTGGTACAGGTAAAACAGCCGCATTTGCTATTCCTATTTTACAATTATTACACAACCAACAAAGCCCTATAGTTGGTGTACGTAAGGTTAAAGCCTTAATTGTTACTCCAACTCGCGAATTGGCTATACAAATTGGAGAAAGTTTTGCCGCTTACGGTAAGTTTTTACACCTCCGCCATACGGTTATTTTTGGCGGTGTAGGACAAAAAGCCCAAACCGATGCCTTGCAAAAAGGTGTTGATATAATTATTGCTACTCCGGGTAGATTGTTAGATTTAATGAACCAACGATTTATTAGCCTTAAAGATGTAAACTTTTTTGTGTTAGACGAAGCCGACCGTATGTTAGATATGGGTTTTGTACACGATGTAAAAAAACTTATTGCTGTTTTGCCTACTCGCAGGCAATCGTTGTTTTTTTCGGCTACAATGCCACCTAGCATTGTACAATTGGCCGATACCATTTTACGTGACCCCGAAAAGGTGGAAGTTACGCCAGTATCATCAACTGCCGATACTATTAACCAAGCCGTTTATTTTGTAGACAAAAACAGTAAAAACAATTTACTTTTACACGTTTTAAACGATAAAAATATTGAAACCGCGTTGGTTTTTACCCGTACCAAACATGGTGCCGATAAAATTGTAAAACTTTTGGTTGGCCATAAAATTAAAGCCGAAGCTATTCACGGTAACAAATCGCAAAACGCTAGGCAACGGGCTTTAGAAAACTTTAAAGCAAAAAGTATTAGGGTTTTAGTTGCCACCGATATTGCTGCCCGTGGTATTGATATTGATGAGTTGGCACACGTTATTAACTTTGAAATTCCCAACATATCAGAAACTTATGTACACCGAATTGGCCGTACAGGTAGAGCTGGTGCAAACGGTACAGCTTTTTCTTTTTGCGATGCCGATGAAAAAGAGTTTTTAAAAGATATTCATAAACTGATTGGAAAAACAATCCCCGTTATTGACGAACATCCTTTCCCTTTATTGGGTTTTGCTACACCAGCGGTAAAAAAAGGTGGAAATTCAGGTTCGTCGCAAGGGCACCGCAGACCAAAGCCTGCAAATGCAGGTAGTAATAATAGGAAATTTAGTGGTAATCGTAAAAGAACGGAATAATTTTTTTATAAACCTGAGTTCGATTAATAAATATTGTTTTCGTAATGATTAGGGCGTTTTAACACGCTTTACGCTATATCTTTTTATTTAATCATCCCCCCGACCCCCGAAGGGGGAGTTTCGGCATAAAAAAGGATGCCGCTGCAATCTTTAACGCAAAAAATAGTTTATAATCTTGATAAACAGTAGATTATATTAGGATTAACAATCGAAATCAGGTTATAATTCAAATTGATGCCTTCGCTTTAAGCGAAGGCATCAATTTAAGTTGTTGAATTAAAATTTACAGAATTTTTTTGACATGGTTTAGTTTGCCCGCCAAACGCACAAACCTTTCATTCTAGCCCCGATTGGAGTGGAAAGCCCGAAGTGTGGTGGGGAAGTTAGACTCTTCGTTTCACTCAGAGTGACAGGGGCGGACTTGTAACAAAAAGCGGGAACAAATTTGGTTTAATTGCTTGAGATTTTGTTGCTTCAAATAAAACAAAACCTACTTTTTCCTATCCTCAGCATCGGTAATATTTTGGTCAACCGCTTTTATTAATTGTAAGGCAGCGGCTTTTAGTTTGTCGTTAAAGTTATAGCTGCCATCTATTTCAATAATTTTTTTCTTGTTTTTATAATCGTACTCTAAGTAATATCGTGGCGATGTTAGCGAATCGGGGCCTAACATTTTTGCTGGCCAGTTCCAAAAACCAAGTTCTACTGCTTTGTGGTGTAGGTAAAGTAAATCGTCTTTAGTAAGTTTTACGGTGGTTTTTAAGGTACTATCGTTTTGGTTTTTGTATTGGTAAACACGGGTTTGCGAATTATAAATTTTCTCGTAGTTGTTACCGTCTCCGGCCTTTAAAACTATTCCATTAAACTCTACAAATTTATAAGGGGCATTTTTTACCATCATGGTGTAGTAATACACGCAGTATAACAAAAAGGGTAAGGCAATACTAAAGCCTAAAAAAATTTTTTTATATCGGTTATTCATATTTTAATATTTTGAGTTATCGTGTTCTAAAGCACCTTCCCACTTACTTATTACCGCAGTAGCTACGCTGTTGCCAATTACGTTAGTAGCACTTCGGCCCATATCTAAAAGCGGGTCTATGCCTATAAGCAAAGCCAAACCAGCTTCGGGAATGCCAAAGGTAGCAATTGTACCCGCAATAACCACCAAAGATGCCCGTGGTACGCCTGCAATGCCTTTACTAGTTAGCATTAAAACCAATAACATAGTAATTTGTTGGCTAAACGATAAATTTATGCCGTACGATTGTGCAATAAAAATGGAAGCAAACGTCATATACATCATAGAGCCGTCTAAATTAAACGAATAACCTAATGGTAAAACAAAACTCACAATTTTATCTTTACAGCCAAAACGTTCTAATTGTAGCATTGTTTTTGGGTAGGCGGCTTCGCTACTTGCAGTGCTAAAAGCCAGTAAAACAGGTTCTTTAAGGCTGTTTATCAAAGTAAATATTTTTCTTTTTAAAATTAGGTAGCCTATTAAAATTAATACCAACCAAAGTACAAGCAAACCAAAATAAAACTCGCCAATAAACAAAGTATAAACGGCTAAAATACTTAAGCCTTGTTTGGCAATAATTGCAGCCATTGCCCCAAAAACTGCAAAGGGTGCAAATTTCATTACATAACCTGTAATTTTTAAAATTACATGTGCTATGGCATCCATTGCTTTAATTACAATATGTCCTTTTTCGCCAATAGCTGCAGTTGCTACTCCAAAAAATAAGGAAAAAACTACAATTTGCAGTATTTCATTTGTGGCCATAGCTTCTACAAAACTTTTGGGAAAAACATGGGCAATAAAATCTTTAAAGGATACGGCAGTTTTTTGTATTCCGGTACTTATGTTACTATCGGGCAGGGGTAAATTCATAGTTTTACCAGGCTCAAAAATGTTAACCAATATTAAACCTAAAACCAACGATAACAAGCTAGCACTTATAAACCATAGCATTGTTTTGCCGCCAATGCGGCCAACAGCTTTAATATCGCCCACTTTTGCCACACCAACAACCAATGTAGTAAATACCAATGGGGCAACAATCATTTTTATGAGGCGTAAAAAAATATCGCTTAACAGGGTTAGTGGTTCTAAATATTTTTCTCGAATACCTTCGTTTTCTTTCCTAATTTTTATTTGTGCAGTATGTTGGGTTTTTAAAGTTTGGTAATTTATAGTGGTGGTATCGTTGATTTTTTTGAGTTTTGCTTCAATGCTTTTGGCAGAGTTATCGGCAGCCAAAATTTTATTGTTGTATTGGTTAATCCAATTTACATTGAGAAAGTAGCCTGCAACAATGCCTAAAATTAATGCTATAAAAATGTATAAGGTAAGCTTGCTTTTTGCCATTTTGCTTTTTAAAGATTAATATAATTATTACGATTATTGCAATAATAAGTTTTAAAAATTAGATTTTTTTAATTAAAATTTGGAAAATTGGGTAAATCAGATAATTTTTATTTAAATAAATAATTGATTTAAATTTTCAGTGTTTATTAAAGCGTATAATACAAAAAAACAACGACTTAATGCTAAAGCTTATTGGTTTTATAAACTATGTAAAAAAAATTCAAAAAAAATTCTACTTTTGTAACCCGTATAACAACAACAAAAAACCTTGCATAAAGCAACCACAAAAGGGTTTTAAATTTCAAATTTTAATATGACTAAGTATATTTTTGTTACAGGAGGCGTTACCTCGTCTTTAGGAAAGGGTATTATTTCGGCTTCTTTAGCTAAATTACTTCAAGCTAGGGGTTATCGGGTTACTATACAAAAATTCGATCCTTATATAAACATAGATCCTGGAACTTTAAACCCTTACGAACATGGCGAATGTTATGTTACGGAAGATGGTGCGGAAACTGATTTAGATTTAGGCCATTACGAGCGTTTTTTAAACGTACCTACATCGCAAGCCAACAACGTTACCACTGGCCGAATTTACCAAACCGTAATTAATAAAGAACGTGAAGGTGCATACTTAGGTAAAACCGTACAGGTTATTCCCCACATTACCGATGAAATAAAAAATAACATACGTTATTTAGGCGAAACTGGCGATTACGATATTATAATTACCGAATTGGGTGGTACAGTGGGCGATATAGAATCATTACCGTACATTGAAGCCGTAAGACAGTTTAAGTGGGAAGTAGGATCAAATAATGCCATTGTTATACATTTAACGTTGATACCTTTTTTAGCTGCTGCTGGCGAGTTAAAAACAAAACCAACCCAACATTCTGTAAAAATGTTGCTTGAATACGGTATACAACCCGATATTTTGGTTTGCCGTACCGAACACCACATTAACCAAGATATTAGAAAAAAAATAGCACTATTTTGCAACGTAAATGTAAATGCGGTTATCGAATCTATTGATGCATCAACCATTTACGATGTGCCATTACTAATGCTAAAAGAGCAATTAGACCGT
>JAYULE010000160.1:0-33434 GCA_043763845.1 Sphingobacteriales bacterium | reverse complement strand
GTTCAGATACAAAACTCAACTTTTCTTCCAATTCCGTTGCATATTCCATCGCTTTTTTGGCGTGTATTTTAGCTTTTGTTGCTAATGCTTTTAAATCTTCTTTTTCTACTTCAACTTCTCTGTAAAATACCGCTGGAAATTCTTTTTGCCAGTTAAATGGCTTTATTTTACGTTCTTCTCCAAAATCTAGTTGGTAATCATAAAAATCAGTATCTATTAAACTATTGCCACTTTTAATATTGCAATCTAAATTAGGTAAAACACGTTCTTTAAACATCGTCATTTGGTGCAAAATAGAAGCGTTGGTTTCACCCTCCAAGCATTTAAGCAAAAGCGAAAGTTTGGTAACTTCAACCGCTTGTTCGTCCAAATCCACACCAAAAATATTGTTAATTAAAATTTGCTTTTTTACGGCAGAGGTTAAATTGCCATCGGGTGTGAGTGGGTTATTTTTACCACCTCGTCCTGCGACTTTGCCACCAACGGCGGGGAATTTTTTATGGTAAAAATTGGTATGCCATTTTAGTAAATATTCATACGCACCTAACAAAAACGAACCAGAGCCGCATGCAGGGTCTAATATTTTAATTTTACTTACTTGTTCGGCAGTTTTGCCCTCTATAATTTTACCAACTGTGTTTTGTACAATATAATCTACAATGTATTTTGGGGTATAAAATACACCGCCTGCTTTGCGCACTTCGGGTTTCTCTTCAATTTTTACTCTATGCCCCGGAGTTATGCGTATCACCTTACCTAAAAATTGTTCGTAAGCATAACCCAAAATCTCAACAGGTATAATATTAAACAAATAGGGGCTTTCTTCAAGCTCGGTTATAATTGTTTTTAAAACCTTGTTATCAATAATTACAGTTGCCGATAGCTTATCCTTTTTAAAATCAAAAAGTCCCGAATTATATTTTGCATCGGCTTCTTTAAAATAATCGAAAAGGTTGTGGTAAGTTGTTCCTTTGGTTGTTATAGTTGCTTTTAATCGGCCCGATGGTTCAATGCTACGATCTTCGCATATCCTTAAAAATATAATTCTATCAAGCGTTTGTTGCACCACAAAATTTATATCGTCTTCGGTATACGAATGGTTGTTTATAGCAATGCTTGTTGCTAAATATTTTCGCCATTCTTCCATCGACTGTAAAAAATCGTAATCAACTGTTGTTGTACCTTTTTTAGCAGCATCGCTTTTAACAAACTTATCAAAACTGCCTCTTAAAACTCTTTCTTTGGCAAAGGTTTCCCACAAAAAATCAAACTCAGTTAAGTATTCACTAAACGTTAAATACTTTATTCGGCCTAATGTTGCCTTATCTTTTATGTTTGGTTTTTTTGTGCAATCGTAAATTGCAAACTCTTCAAAATCGGTTACTATTGATATAGAAAGTTTAGCGTTCCATCCGTATCTTTTAACTTGATAGGCTGGTGTATTATCCTCTTTAATATATATACTTGGCTTTTTTGCTTCTACAAAAAATTTTGGTTGCCCCGATATTGTAAAGCAATAATCGGGTGCTTTTGTACTTTGTTTAATTTTTAATTTATATTCGTGTATTACGTCTTTGTAAGCTTCGGCTAAGCCTTGTTCATTATCAATATCCCAACCTAAGGCTTTAAAAAAGGGATCTATAAATTCTCTACGAGTTTGAGTTTCGTTGTAATCGGCTTTTTTATAATAGGGCAATTGCTCGTTAAACCTATCAACAAGTTGCTTTATTTTTAAATAAGCTTGTTCTTTATTCATTTGCTAAAAAAATATTTTTAAAGGTACAAATGTTTGTTTGTTTATTCAACCTACCTCACATTATGCCTTGCTCGCAAACATAGGAAAGCGCAATTAACTATCAATTTAATTATCTCTATACTCCTTAGCTATTGAATTAAGAACGTTTTCTACCGTGTGTTTTTCCAATTTAGAAAAAGCAAACCATTTTTTGCCCAAATCTTTTAAGGATGCACCAATATGGAATATTTCTGAGTCATCTATAATCAAAAAACGATCGTGACTTTTATTAAATTCTTTTATCTCGAAATTGCCATATTGTTGATTTGCTTTTTTAACATCTAAAGCCAATTGCTTATTTATGTTTTTGGATAATAAAAGAACCTTTACTTCAGAGTTTTTCTTTGCTAAATGGGTAAGTGTGGTTTCATCCATATAATTATCTATTAGCACAATACTTTTTTGGGCAGAGCGTATAATTTTAGAAGTTAATTCATAGGCATCAAACACTTGCCCATCAAAGAATACGCCTTGGTTGGGGATTATTGCAGATTGTATTTGCAAAGAAATGGCATTTACTTTTTCTGTAATATGTTCAACATTGTTTTCAATCCTGTTCATCCGTTGGTTTAAGGCATATCCTTTCAATAAAAAATCTTTTAGTACGTTTGTTGCCCAAATTCTAAACTGTGTGCCTTGTTTTGATTTTACCCTATAGCCAACTGAAATAATAACATCTAAATTGTAGAATTCAAGGGTTCTTTGTACATTTCGATTGCCTTCTTTTTGAACTGTCAAGTATTCCTTGACAGTTGAAGGTTTTTCTAACTCATTTTCTTTAAAGCAATTATTAATGTGCAAACTGATATTTTGCTTTGTTTGCATAAAAAGTGTTGCCATTTGCTGTTGGGTAAGCCAAACGGTATCGTCTTCTATTTTTACCTCAATGCGTTCGGGCAGTTCGTTTGATTGATAAAGTACAATTTCGTTCAACATTTTCGTAATTTGTAGTTAATGATTCTAAACTGAGTATCTTGTTTTGATTTTACTCTATAGCCAACCGAAATAATAACGTCTAAATTGTAATATTCCACAAATTGAATTTGTGTTTTGCATTTAAATGCGCCGTGTTGAGTGGTTGTCGCAAATTTTGCGACAATCACATCTTTAACTAATTCTGCTTCAGAAAATAAATTATTGATATGCTTTCCTACTGTTTTAACATCTCTGCCTAGTAGAGTAGCTAATTTTTGACGATTTAGCCAAACAGTTTCAGTATCAACTCTTACTTCAATATGCTCGGCAAAAGAGTTAACAAAAGCGTTGGCTTTTTTTTATAATACTATAATATTAGTTCTCAACCTCCTCCTTATTAGGGAACATAATAGAAGCAATTACAGATAAAACTAAAATACCACCAATAACCATTAATGAGTAAACTGATTCAATATGGTAGAAAGGTGAAATGATCATTTTAATACCAATAAATGAAAGTATGAATGCTAAGCCATAAGTAAGTTTACTGAACAAATGAATGAAATTATCTAAAAGAAAAAACAGTGCTCTTAAACCAAGTATCGCAAAGATATTTGATGTGTAAAGTATAAAAGGGTCATTGGATATTGCAAAAATTGCAGGTATTGAATCCACGGCAAAAAGCAAATCTGTAAATTCAATTACAGCTACAACAACTAACAAGGGTGTTGCTAATTTTTTACCATTTTCAATTGTGAAGAATTTATCTCCTACATATTTATCACTAACATTAAAAAAGCGTCTAATTAATTTTGCGCCACGTGTATTATTATAATCTTCGTCACCATCATCATCTCCTGAAGACCAAGATTTTACGCCTGCGTAAACTAAAAATATACCGAATAGCGTCATTATAATATTGATATTATATTTGAAACCTTCAACACCAAAAATATTTAATATTTTGTTTAGATAAGTTAACTCAATCAAAAATGCACCTGAAAAAATAAATATAGCTCTTAATACTAAAGCTCCAACAATCCCCCAGAATAAAACTTTATGTTTATTTTCGTTAGCTACATCAAAAAATTTGAAAACTAAAATAAACACAAATAAATTGTCAACAGAAAGTGCTTTTTCTATCCAATAGGCGGACTGAAATTCATAAAATTTAGCTGGACCTGCAAGATTATAAACTAAACCGCTAAATATCATTGCTAATGTTATCCAAACCGACGACCAAATTATTGCTTCTTTATTAGTAACTACATGGCTTTTTTTATTAAATACTCCTAAATCAAGTATTAACATTATAAATACGGCTACCGCAAAAACGACTATTAGCCAAGGGTGTTCTGAGTAAATGGGATGATTGTTCATTAGTTTAAATTTAATTTATTATTTAATTGCTTGCTATTGTTATTATGGCAACTCTTACTCCAACTTCTTTAGAAAATAAAAGTTTTTTACCGTTTGTGATTTTTTTCGGTTGAACCTATTGGAATTTGTTTGTTTTCTGTTAAATCTGTTTTGCCCTCAAATAGGTTTGCACTTTTTTAATTAATTCTGTTTACAGTTTACAATAGCAAATAAATCCTGAATAGTGTTTACAATTTAAATTTTTGTTATACTAATTTAAAGCAGAAATAGGGACTGCTGTGGAGCAACCTATCAGGGAAATAAATTTGTACTCACGGGTAAAATTGAATGAGGCACAAAAACGTTGGTTTTGTACATTAGCTTGTACCTCTTTTAATTTTGCGAAACGTTTGCGGTCTTTTGCAATTTTGTTGATTTTTTCAATTTTAGTAGGGTTTATCATAATGTAGCAAAAAAAATTAAATTTAAAACAATAACCTGAATTCGATTAATAAAACATCGTTTATTATAGTTATATTAATGATTAGGGCGTTTTAACACGCCGTCCGCTGTATCTTTTTTTTATTTATCTATCCCCCCGCCCCCGAAGGGGGAGATTCGGCGTAAAAAAAAAGGATGCCGCTACCGTCGTTAACGCTTTTAAATCGTAAATAACATTGATTTAGAGTAAATTATATTCAAGTTTAATAATCGAACTCAGGTTAATAAGTAATCTAGTTTGTATATCGTTGCTAAAAGTGTAATGTACAAAGTCCATAACAAGGTAAAATTATTTTTTGTGTAAGTGTATAGATATTTATTTTAATTGTAAAAATTTATTTCCCAATTTGATAAGCAAACTCGGGCGATATGTCGTAATTCCAAACTTGTTGTAAGGCTTGGTGCTGTGTAGTAATTATATCCTTCCAAAATATCTCTCCAACCAAACCAATTTGGGCTTTTTCAAAATTGTTTTTGTCGTATAGTTTTTCAATCCCATTTAAATGTTTTTGATTATCTAATAGTGGTTTTATGGCGATAGTTTTTATTTCTTGCGTACTAAATTTACAAACCAATTGAAAATTTTTCGCACTTATTATTTCTACTATTTTTATCATTATTGTAAAGGATTTATTTTATGAAAATTTTTACTACCCCACATTTCTAGCAGTTCTAATTTATGGATTTCGGCCCAAGCCTGCACAAGTTTTAGTTTACTAATTGGTAAGTCACCATTTAACAAGTTGCCACTTTCAATTACAATATTAGCTTCAAATTCTGCACAAACAACTTTAAAATGGGGCGGGTTATGGTCGTTAAAAAACATATAAATAATAATTCCATAAAATCTACTTATTTCGGGCATAGTATAAGGTTAATTGTTAGATATTATATTGTTTAAAAATTTATTTACAATTTAGTTAAATCGCATTTGTATTCAGCATAGTTTTTAAAACATTTGCTTCAATATCGGCATTGCTAAGGTTATCTAAAAAGTGTGTATCGGCAATTTTATTATAGCTTTGTACCAATAACTCCTTAATATTTATAGGAATATAAGTTTTTAAACTGCCTATGCTGCTTTGTAATTTATCGTTTTTATATTGTAGTTCTTGTATAATTTTTGCTTTACGCGATAGTGTGTTTTCTTTATCAATTTGGGTAATTTTCGCTACTTCGCAAAACAAAAATAGGTTACGAGACGGTGCAAACAAAAAATATTTATCGGTATGTATAAACTTGTAGATTTCTATTTTTAAGTTTCCGGCGTATAAGCCACAAAAAAACTCGGTTTTAAAATCATATTTACACAAAACACCCATCAGTTTTTTTTGAATGGTGGCATAATTATTTATATAAACTTTTTGAACTTCGTAGCCCATTAATTCATTCAACTTCTCGGGCTCAATATCATAAAAAAAATCTTTAGCGTACCTGGCACTAAAGGATGTTATGTTTTTAGCAAACGGAAAATCCGAGGAATCGCTGGAAAGTATTTGAAATAAATTACGTAACGATGTGTTTATTTTTAATGTTTGTTTTTGCTTATCTAAATTAAAATTTTTCTCGGTATAAACGCTGTCGTTCATTTTATCAATTAAATCTTCGTTTAACTGAATTTCGTCGTAAACCAAACTTACATTGCCTTCGTTATTTTTTTTTATCCGTTTTAAAAGTTCTAAAATGCTGGTAGTAAACTGTAAATGAAAAAGTTCTAATTTACCAGCATCTAGTTCTAAATTGTTCTCGAATAATTTATGAATTACCTGTGTGCGTAAATAAATTTTATAAACCACTTCTTCATCATCAAAAAAAACCGCAAGCAATTGTAGCTTGTTAATTACTTTATTCGATTGATTTAGAATGTTTAACAGGTAATCATCCATTAGCTTTTATCCATTTACTCGGGTTACGTTTTTCTTTAGTTCGGTTTCTAGGCTTTGCAATTCGGTGTCTAACGCCCTACGGCTTTGTGTACCTTCTTCGTGTATTTTTTTAACTTCGTTTAAGGTTTCAATTAACGATTGTGTGGTGCGTTTTAAGGTTTCTACTGATACCACCGTTTTTTCGTTTTCTTTGGCAACATCAATACTATTTTGTTTCAGCATTTCGGCATTTTTTTGCAAAATGGTATTTGTAGTGTCCGATATTTTCTTTTGCATCTCCACATTTGCCTTTTGCCTTTGTAGCGCAACGGCAATAGTTAACTGGTTTTTCCAAACGGGTATAGTAGTTGATACTATGGATTGCGCCTTTTCGGCTATAGATGTGTTATTGTTTTGCACAATCCTAATTTGCGCTAACGATTGCATCATAATAAAACGAACCACTTTCATATCGGCCAGGCGTTTATCAACTCTTATAGTAAAATCACGTAAATCGGCAATTTCATAGTCGTTGTGGGCAGCTGGGTTGGCTTCCATTTTAGCTAAATCGGCCATTAATTCCTCGTATTTTAACTTGCCCGATATTATCAAATCCTCCATTTGTTTAATGTAGGTTACATTGCTATCGAACATAGTTTGTAACGAACTATTATCTTTTATAGAATTTAACCTTCCCGCTTTAATTTTATTGGTAATTTTATCAATATTGGTAACAACGGTATCATATTTTTGAAACAGTTTTTTAGCATCAACCACCAATTTGTTTAAAAATGGAATTTTAGATAAAATTTGTTTAAAAGTGCCTTGCTCTAGCTCATCAACATCAATATAATTTAATTCTGATAATAAATCGTTAATTAAAGTACCTACATCGCCCGAGTTAAAAGTACGTACCGAAGTTAAAAATTCGTTACTGTATTTCTCCATTGAGTTTTGCACCTCAACACCGTAATTTAATACCGAATTTACATCGCTTGGCACCAGTTCTTTACTTAGCTGGCCATATTTTTCTTTCTCTTGGGCAGTTATAGTAGTTAAATCTACATTACCTTCTTTATCTACTTTTACAGGAGTTAGGGTAGGTATATTTTGTATGGGTTCGAGTTCCATTTTTAAAATTAATTAGCAAATAATTTTGTTTAAAGATATTGGTTGGCTACTGTTTTTACCGTTTCTTCTAGTTTTTTATCTTTAGTTGGTTCGCCTACGGCATTAAATTTCCACTCGCCGTTTTTCTTGTAAAAAACACCCATAACCATTGATGTATGGCCAGCAAAACCAGCACCTTTTGCAATATCAAAAGTTGCAAAAATTTCGTTTACACGTTTGGCTGTACCTTCATAAATACGAATAGAAGCAAAAGGAATAGTACCAAAATCGTGACCTCTAAAGCTGTTTAACACAAAAGCTACGTAAGTAATATCAGGGTTTAGTTGCGAAAAATCGATGGTTAAAATCTCGTTATCTAAGCCATCGTCGCCACTCATATCGCCCGTTAAATCATCGCCACTGTGTTTTATTGCACCATCTTTAGATTTTAAGCTACCAAAGTAAACTACATCAACGGTTTGTTTAGCGTCGTTAAATAATGCACAACTTGCATCTAAATCAACAGCTTCTTTGGTTGTGCCAAAGCCAAACATTCCTTTTTTTTCTATTGCGCCCCAGTTAATACCTACACAAACGTTTTGTAGTTTGCTGCCATTTGTTTTTTCGAGGCTTATGCGTTGCCCTTTTTGAAGATTTATTGCCATTTTGTATTAGTTATATTTAGTTAAATAATCTTGTAAGCCACCTTTCATACCCACACCTACGGCTTCAAATTTCCAGTTACCTTCGCGTTTGTAAATTCTACCAAACTCAACGGCAGTTTCTATCGAAAAATCTTCTTCCAATTCGTATTTTAAAATTACATCGTTTGTTTCGGTGTTAAAAACACGTACAAACGAGTTGCGAACCTGCCCAAAATTTTGTTTACGGGTTTCGGCTTCATGAATGGTTACTACCACGCAAATTTCGGTTGCTGTAGCTGCAATTTTCGATAAATCTACCAGTATTTGCTCGTCATCCCCTGCGCCATCGCCGGTAAGGTTATCGCCAGTATGTTCTACTGCGCCATCGGGCGATTTTAAGTGGTTATAAAAAATAAAATGTTCTTCGGAAAGCAGTTTTTTATTCTCTCCCAAAATAAAAATAGAGGCGTCTAAATCAAAACTTGTTCCGGTAGATGAGCTGTTGGTATCCCACCCTAACCCTATTGTAAACTTAGGTGCGTGTATGTTTTCACGCTGTCCTTTTTGTAAGCTAATGGCCATATTATGCTAATTTATAATTGTTTAAATTTAAGTGTTTTTTTATGTTGTTTAAGTTTTGTGCGTAACTATCAATAGTATGGTAACTGTTGCCCAGTGCCATATCGTATAAATAGTTTATAAATTCGTGGCTTTGGTTGTTTAAAAAAACCATAAAACTTTCGGTAGCGGTATTTAAAATGTACTTAACAATACGGGTGTTTATACAAAAATTTGGGTTACTAATAATATCGTCTAAATCAAAAATAGATTTTACGCTAAAGTAGTTTAAATAGTTTTCAATATTAGGGTGTATGGTATCATTTACCAATTCGGCGAAGTATAGCATATAAATTTGGTTGTTTAAATTATAGTTGTTAGCCATATTTAAAATCATACGTTCGTGGCTGCCGGTAATTTTAATATCATCTAAAAATATAAGAATTTTATCTTTTAAAAAATCTTTATCAATATGAAACGAATCGTTGCTTATTAATTCTAGCCTTTGTTTTGCACTTAATTCGCCATAATCTTCTTTATAAGTTACGGTACGGTGCACTTTTGTTTCTTGCACAACGGCGTGGCCATTATCGGCCAGCCAACGGTTTAATTTAAAAACAAAATGGTTTTTTAAAGCAAAAGTTGCCGTTGGTATAAACGAATAAGGGCTTGATATTACCACAATTTGCTGCTTAATTTGCTGGTACTGTAAAAAATCTTGTATAAAACCTTTGGCTAAACTAGTTCCAAATTCTTTTGCAATTTTATCGTCTCCAAATTTAAAGCTGCTATAATCTTGCGGATTAAAACCAAAATTAACCTCATTATTTATTTTGTGAAGCGAATAATTTACAATTTGCTGCATATTAATGTATTTATTGTAAGTAAGTTAGAGTTTATTAATACGCTGTTTATACCCATCAAATTTGCCCCAGCAATATCGGCTTTAGGGTTATCGCCCACATGAACTATTTCATTTAAAGGTAAATAGCTAACTTTATCAAGCATCAAATTAAAAAATTTGGGGTTAGGTTTTGATAGTTGTTCCTCATCCGAGTACAACTGGAAATCGAAAAAATCCGATAGTCCAATTTGCGCTAAAACCTTTCTTAACGTTTGCCCTTTTATAAAACCTGTATTGCTTAAAATATTCATTGTACAATTGGCATTTTGCTTTAGATGCTGTAAAACGGTAATTGTTTCACTATTGTACAAAAATGGCAAATGTTTAAACAATAATGTTTCCATTTGGTTGTAAAGTTTCTCGGTATCAATATTATCAAAGTTATTATTAAAGTTGTTAATCATATTAATAACCATCAAATACATTTCATCGGCATCAATATTATTGCCAGTTTTTTCGTTAATGGTGTTACACATTACATCAACCTTCCTAAAAATTAGGGCAACTTCGGCCAAACTTTTATTTGTAGCATTAAAATTATCGTAAAAAAACTGTGTGCGTTCTATTTTAAATAATGGGTTCGATTTGATGAGTGTTAACCATAAATCGAAAGAGTAATGTTTAAAATAAGGCATTTATTTAATTTAATTTTAGATTAAAAGTAGCTATATTTTTTAAAAAGATTTTTGTGTTTTTTTTGGTGGGATTAATATTTAGCAATTTTTAAAAATATTTCCTTAAAACCGCTTTTTTTTTGACTTGGTATAGCTGCTATTTCGTTTTATAAAGCGTTTATTTTGGCTTCTATTTTTTCAATTTCGGTTACTATTGATTGTTGCTGAATTAGTAATTTATTTTAAACAACATTTTTTATATTTTTTTCCACTACCACAAGTACAAGGGTCGTTTCTATTTATTTTTTTTTCTGCAACATAAGGTGTTTTAGCTTGATTTAATAACTCATTATTTTCCAACATTTTAGACCCGAAATTTGAGTTATCCTTGTTTTCATATTTTATAAGCTCATCAAATAAATCAAAAACATTTGATTTATCCCTGTTATCATATTTTATAAAATCATCATTTAAATCAAAAACAGTAACACATTTTCTTTCAGCTTCCTCTATTTCAAATAATTCATCAGAATATCCGTTTACTCCTAAATCTATATATTCTTTATCGTACAAGCTTTTAATTAATTTTTTTTGATAAGGGTTAGGATGGTAAATATAATTAACAAAAAACGCTAAATAAGTATAATCAATATTTTTGCTATTTTCAGGTATGTTGTTGTAAAGCTCTAAAAGCTCTGTCCAGTAATTTGAAATAATAGTTTGATTTTCAGGTTTTTTTAAATAAATCTGACATAATGCTAATGCAACTTGCTCTTTACAATAAGTTTCAAAATTTTCATTTTTTAAAAAAGCCACTAAAGTTTCTGTTTCATTTTGCCAAAAATGATAAACTAAACACCAGTAATATTCTGTAAACGAATCGCTAAACCAATAATCTATTTTTTCGTCGGGCCATTTTAAAATATCAAGAATTAAATTTAATTGGTTTTCGCTTTCGTTTTGTTTTAATAAAAATAAAGCGTAGTAAAGTAAATTGTATGAGATATTATCAGTGGTGTCTGAATAATTAGAACAACAAAAATCAATTATTGAATGTAAATCTTTAGTTAACGAAGTTTTTTCACAAGCTAAAATTTCTTCGAGTTGCTCGTGACTTAAAGTGCGGTTATAAAAAACAGTTTCTAGTATTCTGTTTTGTAAAATTGGTAAATTTTCCATAAGTTTTTATAAATATTTTTTTAATATAGCTTCTTTTTGGCTTGGTATAGCCGCTATTTCGGTTTGTAAAGCGTTTATTTTGGCTTCTATTTTTTCAATTTCTGCAACTATTTTTTGTTGTTCAGGTATTGGGGGGAGTGGGATTTTAAAATCTTCTAGCTGCTGTTTTGTAATAGCTTCTCTGGTTGAACTATTATCGGCCAACGCCAATAATTCTGTTTTAAATTTCGAACTGATTAATAATTGCTGAACAAATTTTGGTAATGCTTTTTCATTTGTTCTGATAATTGAAACGTGTTGATTTACTCTTGCAGGCAAATATTTGTTTTCCACAATACAACACCTGCACACCGAAGCCCCAGTAATATTAAATAGAATATCATTTTCTTCTACCGTAACGTTGTTTAATTTTTTGGCTTGTTCATCATCTATAAAAGCCAATCCTTTTATATAAAACTCATTATCATAAACATTCATACTCCTAATTAAAGTTGTACCAATTTGCTTATAAGCTGATTCTCCACCTCTGGGTGTTGCACCACTTCCTATTTTGGTAGTTATATCTTGAAGTTTTACAAGTTTACCCTCGAAATTAAAAAGATTACCTGCTTCAATTTTAAACTTCTCAATTTCCTGTTTTGCTTCCCTTTCTTTTATTTCTAAAACCTCAATTTCATCAACTATTTTTTGTTGAATATCAAGGGGTGGTAATGGGATTTGCATTGCATTAAATGCTTCAATGTCTAGGTTTTTCTGTGCAACACCTCTACCACTTAAAAAAATAACTTCTTGATTTAAAAACAAATAGTTATCAAGATAATTTTGTAATAATATTAATTCATTTGAAGAATTTATAGTTAAACCTGAATCATTTAAAAAGAATTCTCCATCTACAAATCTCATGCATTGAGACGACATTCCAAATCTTGAAATTATAAATGTATCTTTTCTATTAAATTCATCCGCTTTAAAAGTTTCTCCACCACCTCCATATACAGGGTAAATTGTACCTGAATTAGAACCTTTAACTATCCGAGTTCCATAGTTAATTACAGTTATTTCGCCAAGTTTTTTAATTCCCCACTTACTTTCAATCTTTACTTTTTTTTTTACCGCAAGCGAAATTGTTTTCTCAAATTCTACCCTATCAAAAGTGATCATATCAACTAAATTATGTTGAGATATATGATTTTGCATTTTGGCATCTATTTCAAAATCTACATTGGTAAATGCTTTTAGTATATAAGTACTTGCTTTTTCGGGGTTGTCAAAAAGTTTGGCATCGTACATTTGTGTGCATTCGTCAACAGTTTTGCCGCGTTGCATTGGGTGCATACCCTCGCTACCCCTACGGCTGCTAAAATCGTAACCTAAAAAGCGTTTTTCAGCTTCTTTTTCGCCACTTTTTACCAATACTACTTTTTGGTTAAAGGCAATAATAAAGTAGTAAATTTTATCGGCTTCACGCTCTAAAACTACATTCCAAAAATCTTTTTCGGTTTTAGCTTTTAGTTTTTTGCGGTATTCTTTATAAATTTCGTGGTTTTGTATGGCTTGGTTGGGTGCTTTGTTTAATAATGTTAAGTAATCTTCAAACGAAATGCCACTCTGCCCTTCGGTCACCCCACCCGAGGATGGGAAATCCCAAACGTGGTTTACATATTTGGTTACGGGTTTTTCTATCCCTTTTATGGTAATATCAATTTGGGTTTCAAAAAAATTAACTACCGATTTTTTCCAGCCCACACTTAACTTATTTGCCCTTCGGCGCAAAAATAGTGTTACCGTGTTGGTGCCTGTAGCCATAAAGGTATTACTGCCTAACTCGGCAATAGCCACAATATCAAAATATTGCAAAATAATTTCGCGGGTTTTGGTTTGTATGCCTGTATTATTTAGTATCGAACTTGGCAAAATTAAACTGGCAACACCGCCATCTTTAAGCAAATGTTTGGTACGTTCTACAAACAAACATTCTATATCTTTACTTTTATCGCTTAGGCTTGGGTATAAAGTATATTCGTTTTGTGCACCAATATATTCTAAATCGTCTTTACAATCGTTAACCGCATAAGGCGGGTTAGATATTACTACCGAAAACTTGGCTTTACTAGAATCTTCAATGTTAATGTTATCTTTTAACAGGCCTTTATAGGTTTTTGAGGTTGCAAAACTATCTAAACCATCGCCGTGTATAATTTGCGCCACACCATCGCCATAAAAATAACAACCTACTTTGGCTACTTTTACCAGTCGGTAATCTTTTTCAATACCGTACACATATTTTGCTGCCCAATTATAAGGGTCTTCAACCCAACTTTTCACTACTGTTTTTGCTTTCGGAAACGTTAATTCTTTTTCTATATCAATGTTGTTTATAATGTCTTGATATTCTTCTAAAGCTTCGGTAATAAAGTGGCCGCTACCGGCTGCATAATCAATTACGGCAGGTAATTTGGGTTCTTGGTTATTAATTTCTTGCAGCATCATTTTTTTGATGGGTAACGAGCGTACAATAAATTTAGTTACAGGTGGCGGCGTAAAATATTGCCCAACTTCTTGTTTTAAACCAGTTGTTAAAAGCAATTCAAAAAAATCAGACAAATGTTGTTGTTTTCTGGGGTAACGAATTTGGTAATTCTCTAATAGCTTAACCACTTCTTTTAATACCCGTTGGTTTTCGTCAAAGCTATCGTTATCTAACACATCTTTAAGGGTAAGTATGTTATGAAACATTAGCACTTTTTTCTTTTTCGCTCTTAATTCATCTTCACTGTTATAACCCTCAAAATCAGAGTTATCAATACCTGCAACTTCTTTTTCTAAAAAAGCCTGCAAGCCGTTTTTGTGTAAATTAATTAAACGAATTTGAAAATCTACAGGGTCGTCATCTTCTCGCCAATGAAATTCTAATTCCATATCGTCGCCCTTAGCTTCATCATATAATTTGGCTAAAAACAGGTTAAATATTTTATTAAAGGCATTTGGCTTGTCCGAAACCGAATGTTTACGCAAAATAGAAGCAAAACCGTGAAATATTTTATCGCTTTGGTCTTGTGTTAATGGTTTTAAATTTGCTTTTGTAAAGCTTTTTTTTATTTCAGAATTATAAGGCGAGTTTTCCCAAACTATATTTTGATAAGTTTTTTTATCCCAAGCGTTATAAAAATCTTTAACATCGCCCATTCTATAGTCTTCATCAATTTTTATGATTTCATTTCTGTAAATTATTTCGTCAGCTTCCAAATGTGATGCGTAAAGCATAACAACATTAGCTTTATTACTAAATTTAAAATAAGTAAATAACTGACCACCTTCTTTTTTTATGCGAGCTAATTCTTTTTCAAATTCTTTTCCATAAGTTTTACATTCAATCAGTAAATATTCCGAACCATCATCACGCAAAACGCAAATATCTAATCTGCCCGAATATCCGTGACCAGCAGGATAAACTTTTTCTAATAAAACATTTTCGGGGTTATAACCCCTTTCTAACAACCTATTTATACATTCTAAAACAACCCAATCTTCTGGTTTAGTAATATTTTGATAATCTTTACCTTGTAATTTAATTTTCCCTCCAAAATAAAAAATATGTTTTTCAAAATCAACCTCAATACAATAATCATTGGTGTATTTTTTTACAAATACGCCCGATGCGTTTTCTTTTGGTAAAAAACCTAATTGATTAAGTAGTGTTTTGTGGTTCATTTGTTTTGATAAAATTGTTTTTAAATACTAAAAATATTGGCATAAATATACTAATTTTTTTAGTATTTAATATTTTTTTATAAACAAATCTAATATTTTAAGTTAAATGCTATAAAATATTATTTAAACTATGTATAAATTAAAATATTCAAAAAAATAATTCATTTATATTCGCCACCGCTAAATAGGTACTATGCACCTTTACTTTGTTCAATATTGTTTAAATAATATATTCATAGAACATTTTCTTCCAAATTTCATCTTAAACATCGCCCAAAAATGGTTTTTGGCTTAGACAATACGCTGTGGTTTCCAAACCCGAGCCTTGCCGATGAAGATGGTTTACTAGCCATTGGCGGCAATTTAAGCACCCAAATGTTGTTACTGGCCTATAAAAACGGCATTTTTCCTTGGTATAATTTTAATGAACCTATTTGCTGGTATTCGCCACATCAACGTTTTGTAATTTTTCCGCATCAAATAAAAATCAGCAAAAGTATGCGACAAATAATCAATGCCAAAACATATACAATTACCTTAAACACCGCATTTTTAAAAGTGATTGAAGCTTGCGCCGATGCAAAACGAAATGGCGAAACCGGCACTTGGATAAACCCCGATATGCAAGCCGCTTATTACCAATTGCACCAACAAGGATACGCCCACTCGGTAGAAGTTTGGCAAAACAACCTACTGGTTGGTGGCCTTTATGGCGTACAAATAAACCAAGTTTTTTGTGGCGAAAGTATGTTTTCTAAGGTAAGTAATGCCTCTAAATTAGCTCTAATTTGGCTTTGTCAAAACTTAAATATATCCCTGATAGATTGCCAATTACCCACCCCGCATTTAAAAAGTATGGGCGGTAAATTAATATCCAGAAGCGAGTTTATGAGCTATTTTTTAATTTAATAACTTGGGCGTTTCGGCAATGGCAATTCCCAATCACAAGACCCCTACAATTGCCAAAGCCGTCGGGCTTCCTTGCCTACCGGCAGGCAGGTCCATTACAATATTTTTGCCCAGTTGGGTGCTAAATTTAAGGAATGTAGGTATGGAAGGGCAAAAATGATTTTCATTTCAATCCCTAACGCAAAAAACATTATTAATTAAAAAAAATATAAACAACCATTCTATAAAACCAAAATCTGTTAAATTTCAGTAAAATTCTATTTTGTACCTTTAAATTAACATTTATTTAAATAAAAAAATTTATGTTTATAGCTTTCTAATAAAAGCTTAAAAACTAAATAAAAAAACCTAAATAAATATGCCTAATGACCGATAAAACAAATTTAGATTTAGATTTTACCAGCGTTTTAGCTATTGATATTGGAGGTTCGCACATTAAAGCTGCAGTTTTAAACAAAAATGGCGAATACTTATCCGAATATCAACGCATAGAAACTCCGCTTTCATCAACTCCCGAAAATATTGTAAAAGCAATTAGGGATTTAGTGCGTAACTTTCCGCCTTATGATAAAATTTCTATTGGTTTTCCAGGATATGTTAAAGATGGTATAATTAAAACTGCACCTAATTTAGGCAATAATTATTGGACAGATGTAAACTTGGGACAACTAATAGCCAACGAATTACAAAAACCAATACGTGTAGTAAACGATGCTGATTTTCAGGGTTTGGCGCTTATAAGTGGCAATGGTTTAGAAATGGTAATTACCTTAGGCACAGGTTTTGGTACTGCTTTATTTATGGATGGTGCCCTACTACCCCATTTAGAATTAGCCCACCTACCCGTAAGAAAAAGTAAAGATTACGATGCTTTTATTGGCGAGAAAGCTTTGCAAAAAGAAGGATTAGAAAACTGGAATAACAGAATGAAAGAGGTTTTAGAAACCTTTAAAACAGTTGTAAATTACGACAATTTGTTTTTAAGCGGTGGCAATGCTAAACGATTAAATTTTAAATTAGACAATAATATACAAATAGTTAGTAACAAAGACGGGATAAAAGGTGGTGCTTTTTTATGGCGAGTAGCCGAAAGTTACTGCGTAAAAACAGCTTACCCAACCCAAAAACAAATCGAAAATGGAAATTAAAGATCAAACAATTGAGCAATTAGCAATTAACACGGTTCGTATTCTATCGGCCGATGCGGTACAAAAAGCAAACTCGGGCCACCCAGGTATGCCAATGGGCGCAGCACCTATGGCACATGTAATTTATGCCAACCAAATGAAATACAACGCCAAAAGCCCAAAATGGGTAAACCGAGATAGGTTTATTTTATCGGCAGGCCACGGTTGTATGTTGCAATACAGTATGTTATACCTTACGGGATATGATGATATTAGCTTAGATGATATAAAAGATTTTAGACAAATGCACAGCAAAACCGCTGGCCACCCCGAGTACGGGCATTTGCAAGGTATAGAAGTTACCACTGGCCCACTGGGCCAAGGCTTTGCAAATGGTGTAGGTTTTTCTATCGCTCAAAAACATATAGCCGCAAGGTTTAACAAACCAGGTTTTAACCTTTTCGATTATAACATTTATGCTATTGTTAGCGACGGCGATTTACAAGAAGGTGTATCGGCCGAAGCTGCATCTTTAGCTGGTCATTTAAAACTAGGAAATTTAATTTATTTATACGACGATAACCACATATCTATCGAAGGTGATACCGAAGTATCGTTCACCGAAGATGTAAAAATGCGTTTCGAGGCTTATGGCTGGCAAGTTTTGGTGGTTACTGATGGCAATGATATTGACGCAATTGCAGCAGCAGTTGAAGAAGCTAAATTAGTTACCGATAAACCTACCTTAATAAAGGTGCGTACGCATATTGGTTTTGGCAGCCCAAATAAAGTAGATAGTTACGAAGCTCACGGTTCGCCATTAGGAGTTGAGGAATTAAAACTGGTAAAAAAAGCCTTTGGGTTTAACCCCGAAGAAAGCTTTGTAATACCTGCCGAAGTTTTAGCGTATTATAGTGAAAAAGGTAGTAAAGGCGCAGCCGACGAAGCCGCTTGGAACCAGCTTTACAGCGATTATAAAGCAGCTTATCCCGCTTTAGCGGCCGATTATGAATTGTTAGCCAGCGGTGCTTTACCTCAAGATTGGAAAAACACATTACCTGTTTTTGCTGGTACAGATAAAGCCATTGCCACCCGTAGCGCATCTGGCAAAGTTATTAACGCTATTGCTGCATCGTTACCGCAATTAATTGGTGGTTCGGCCGATTTAGCCCCTTCAACCAATACATTAATTGATGGCGCAACATCGTTTACGGCAGATAATTATGGTGGCCGTAACTTTCATTTTGGTATCCGCGAACACGCAATGGGTGCTATTGCAAACGGTATGGCCTTATCGCACAACATAATACCATATTGTGCAACATTCTTAATATTTTCTGAATATATGCGCCCGCCAATACGTTTGGCCGCAATTATGAAAATACGTTCTATTTTTATATACACTCACGATAGTATTGGTTTAGGCGAAGATGGTACTACACACCAACCTGTAGAGCAATTAATTTCTTTACGTTCTATACCAAATATTACCGTTTTACGTCCGGCAGATGCCAACGAAACAGCACAAGCTTGGCGTGTGGCTTTAGAGCATACTACTGGCCCTGTTTGTTTGGTTTTAACTCGCCAAGCTTTACCAATTTTAGATCAAGAAAAATACGGAAGTGCAAAAAATGTAGAAAAAGGTGCTTACGTTGTATCTGATTGTGAGGGCGATGCACAAGTAATTTTATTAGCAACAGGCTCAGAAGTTTCATTGATTATGAAAGCGCAAGAACAACTTAAAACCGAAAGCATTAGCAGCCGTGTAGTAAGTATGCCATCGTGGGAATTGTTTGAGAAACAAGATGCCGAATATAAAAACTCTATTTTACCAAAACATATTAAAAAACGTGTTTCGGTAGAAATGGCCTCAACTTTAGGTTGGCACAAATACGTAACCGATGATGGTTATGCTTTAGGATTAGACCACTTTGGCGAATCGGCACCTGCCGAAGTATTAATGGAAGAATTTGGATTTACAGTAGCCAATATAGTTGCAAAAGCTAAGTTGGTTATTGGGTAATATATTTTATTGTTAGGGAGTTGCTGGTATTTTTGCCAGTAGCTCCCTATTTTTTTTTGAGTGGGATTGTGGGATGTTATTGGATTGCTAGTACACACTGGTAGGTTGCACTCCAAACATAATAAAAATTGGCATGTTGTGCCAGCAACCAAAATTTGACCATTAATTCTCATTATTAAATTTGTTATTTATGGAAAAGATAAACGAAATAAAACTATTCGACGAAAAAAAAGTAAGAAGCATTTGGGATGCTGAACAAGAAAAATGGTATTTATCAATTGTAGATGTAATTGCTATTCTTACAGAAAGCCCAAATCCAAGAAAGTATTGGAGTGTTTTAAAAACAAGATTAAAAACAGAAGGAAGTGAGTTGACTACAAATTGTAGTCAACTCAAAATGCAATCGGCCGATGGTAAATTTTACTTAACGGACGTAGCTGATACAGAACAATTATTCCGTTTAATACAATCTATACCAAGCCCAAAAGCAGAGCCATTTAAAATATGGTTGGCAAAAGTAGCTGCAGAAAGGCTGAGTGAAATGCAAAATCCTGAGCTTACTATTGATAGAGCATTGGAAGATTATTTGAAATTAGGCTACTCGGAAAATTGGATAAATCAACGGTTAAAAAGCATTGAAATACGCAAGGAGCTAACCGATGAATGGAAAAAACGAGGATTAAAAGAAGGACAAGAATTTGCAACCTTAACCGATATAATTACCAACGCTTGGGCCGGTAAAACCACCAAAGAATATAAAGTATTGAAAGGGCTGAAAAAAGAAAATTTAAGAGATAATATGACCAATACCGAATTGATTTTGAATATGCTTGCCGAAGCATCAACAAAAGATATCTCGCAAGCTGTAAAGCCAAAAGGTTTTGAGGAAAGTAAAATTGTAGCCCAACAAGGTGGTAATGTAGCCAAAGTTGCTATGAAAGAACTAGAAGCTAAAACGGGTAAAAAAGTCGTAACAGCCTTAAATGCAAAAAGCTTAAAAGCTCATGAGAACAAAAAAATAATTTAACTGAGCAATGCTTGAAGAGCAAGATGAAAAGTGATATATTTTTTTAGTATTTTAAAAAATGGATTAGGGTTAAAGGTAGTTTTTGCACTTGAAAACATTGCTAATCAACCCCGTGGTTGGTGGCACACCAAACACAACAAAAATTTTATGATGCCACACCAATTATGGTAAAATATAAGAGAAACTTGAATGTAACCAAGTAAAATTAAGTAGAAATTGCTGGTAAAATCAAAAGTTCATAAATGGAAAGATTAAAATTGTTATGGGAGTTTTATAAAAGTGTTTTTTTAATAAATTTATTTTTAATGTTGGTCTCATTAAAATTTAACCCTTACACTATTTTAGTTAATTTATGTGTTGTAGCAATTGCGGTAATTTATATTTATAAAAAATATTATAGAGAAAATGAATATTACTTTTACTACAATCAAAGTATTACAAAACTATTTTTATTTGCTTTTTGCTTTGGTTTAAATTTTATCATTTCAAGTATTATATTGTTGATTTTGTGGAATATTTAATAGAAGTTGATAGTGTAAATAAATGGTATAGAGACAAGATAATACTGTCTGATATATATTTAAAGTGTGAAACAGGAGATATTATAGGCATTTTTGGGAGAAATGGGAGTGGGAAATCAACGCTACTTAAAATAATTTATGGAACTTTAAATGCCGAAAATAAATTTATTAGGCTTAACAACAAAGTTTTAACAGAGCCCTATAAAACACAAAATGGTATTTCGTATTTGCCACAAAACAATTTTATTCCAAATTACCTAACTGTAAAAAAAGCAATAGATTTAACCATAAAAAAGCTTTATTTAAAAGAATTCTATGAATGTAAAATCATAATGCCTATTATAAATTCAAAAATTGGGGATTTATCGGGAGGGGAGTTAAAGTATCTTCAAATAAAATTAATCCTTTTTAATGAAGCTAAATTTTGTCTTTTAGACGAACCTTATAATGGTATTTCTCCAATTATGTGCGAAATAATTAACAATTTAATAGTTGAACAATCAAAATATAAAGGAATCATAATAACCGACCACAATTACCCGTATTTATTACAAATAGCAAAGAAAATATTTTTGATAAAAGACGGCGTAGGTAAGTTTTTGAAAAACAAAGAAGAATTGGTGAAATTTGGCTATTTAAACGAAGGGATGTTAAAATAAAGGATGATTTAACTAAAAAAAAATTTGGCGAAATAAATATTTAACCTAAAATTCGTTTCTATTTAACTCAATTATCATTATATCGTTATAAATTTGGTTTTAGTTTAAAAGGTATTGATGTTGCGTTTAAAAATAATTTTACACTTATGGTAATTAACAATAATTTAAAACCTTTAGATCAGTTTATAAACGAACAACATGGGTTTGAAGGTACCGAAAAACGTAACACATTTGACGAAGGTTACACCGAGTTTAAATTGGGAGTTTTATTACAACAAGCTAGATTAAACAAGGGTATGACGCAAGAAGAACTAGCTGAAAAATGCGGAACAAACAAAGGCTATATTACTAGGGTAGAAAATAACATTAAAGAAGTACGAATTTCTACATTAAAAAAAATTGTAGAAATTGGACTGGGTGGCCATTTAAATCTTTCAATTAATCTGTAACTAAAGTTTTTACCCAACCTATTTACTACCACCGATTTTGCGTGAGGGATTGCAGTGGAAAGCCCGGAAAAAAGCGAAGTGTAACGCAGCTTTTTGAGGACTTGCAACGTACCTGCCTGCCGGCAGGCAGGAAGCCCGCCCCCCCTTTTTTCAAGGGGGATACGCCCAAATGAAAAACAACATACAAAAAGCCAAAGGCCATTGGCCAAAAGCAAACACAACAAACAAGTGGCCAAAAGCCCCAAAACAAAAAAAATGGAAAATAAAAAATGCACTTTAGGTATGATAGGCCTAGGCACAATGGGCCGAAATTTATTATTAAATATGGCCGACCACGGCTTTAACGTTTGTGGTTACGACCGTGATTTGAAAATGGTAGAAAAAATAAATCACGAAGGACAGCCAACTGGGACTATCGGATTTAGCGATATTAAAGACTTTATAGCCAACCTACAAAGCCCCAAAGCAATTATGTTGTTGGTGCCTGCTGGCAAAATTGTAGATAACGTAATTGCCGAATTGATACCGCTTTTAAACAAAGGCGATATAATTATTGATGGTGGAAACTCGTACGTTGCCGATACCGAACGCCGTGTAATTGAACTTAACCAAGCTGGTTTACACTTTTTTGGAATGGGAATTTCGGGGGGCGAAGAAGGCGCAAGGCATGGCCCAAGTATGATGCCCGGGGGCGATAAAGCAGCTTACGAATTTGTAAAGCCAATTTTTGAAGCCGTGGCCGTTAAAGTAAACGGCGAGCCTTGTGTTACTTATATTGGCCCTGGTGCATCGGGGCATTTTGTAAAAATGGTGCATAACGGCATCGAGTATGCGCTAATGCAATTAATTTCCGAAGCATATTCGGTTATGAAAAATGGTTTGCAAATGCCAAACGATGAAATTTTTACTGTTTTTGAGGATTGGAATAATGGTCGTTTACAATCGTACTTGATAGAAATTACCAAAAACATTTTTGCTTTTAAAGAAGCTGGCGCATCGCATTTGTTGTTAGATGATATTAAAGATGCAGCAAAATCGAAAGGTACTGGGAAATGGACAAGCCAAATTGCTATGGATTTAGAAGCGCCAATTACTGTTATTGATACCGCGGTAAGTATGCGCAACCTATCTAAACTTAAGCAATTAAGGCTTAACGCCGAGGCTATTTATGGTGCTAAACAAAATATAAAAACAGATAAAGCCGAGTTTTTAATTGCGCTGGAGCAAACGATGTACTTTGCCACAGTTGTTACTTACGCCCAAGGAATGCATAATTTATTTATGGCTTCGCAAGCTTATGGTTACGGTTTAAATATGGCCCAAATTTCTAAAATTTGGCGTGGCGGCTGTATTATTAGAGCCAAATTTTTAGAAGATATTTACCAAGCATATAACGGCAATAGTGGTTTAGAACATTTATTATTAGATGCCAAAATCAGCGAAAGCGTTAAACAAATTTTACCTGCTACACGTACAGTTTTGGCTAGCGTAATGGCAGCCGGCGTAGGTGCACCAGCTTTTACAGCCGCTTTAAGCTATTTCGAAATGTTAGGTAGCGGCAATATGCCCAGTAATTTAATACAAGCTCAACGCGATTTTTTTGGCGCACATACGTACGAAAAAATTGGCCACGATGGCGTTTTTCATACCCAGTGGGAAAACTAAAAATCAATTTTAAAAACAAAAAAATGAAAACAGAAATAATAATAAAACCCACCGTATTTATGATTTTTGGTGGCACTGGCGATTTGGCCGCTCGCAAGCTAATACCTGCATTGTATAACCTTTACCTCGATAAGTTTATGCCTAGCCAATTTGCTATAATTGGTTTAGGGAGAACAGAATATACTTTAGAAGGTTACCGCAAAGAAATGTTGGAGGGCGTTACCGAATTTAGCCGAAGCGGCAAACCTGATAGCAAAACTTGGAAAGCTTTTGCCGAAAACATTAAGTTTTTAAATGCCGATTTAGAGCAAGAAAAAACTTACCAAAACCTTAGCGAAATTATTGATAAATGCGATAACGACTGGACAGAACAAGCAAACGTGGTGCATTACTTGGCCGTTGCGCCTAGGTTTTTCCCTATTATTGCAGAAAACCTAGCCAAAGTTAAACTTACCGAAGATAAATTGCGCTGCCGAGTGGTAATTGAAAAACCATTTGGCCACGACCTTGAATCGGCGAAAGCCTTAAATATTTTATTGCGTGGTATTTTTGATGAGAGCCAAATTTACCGTATCGACCATTATTTAGGTAAAGAAACCGTACAAAATATGATGGCTTTTAGGTTTGCCAATGCACTTTTCGAACCCGTTTGGAACCGAAATTTTATTGAACACGTACAAATATCGGTAAGCGAGAAAATTGGGGTTGGCGACCGTGGCGGTTATTATGACCACTCGGGTGCGTTGCGAGATATGGTGCAAAACCATTTGTTACAGTTGGTTTGCTTGGTAGCTATGGAGTCGCCCGTAAATTTTGGTGCAGATGAGGTGCGAAATCGCAGGGTTGATGTACTAAAGGCTATTAGACCTTTTGGCACACAAGAAATTAATCATAACGTGGTGCGTGGCCAATATAACAGTGGCTGGGTTGAGGGCGAAGAGGTAAACGGATACCGCGAAGAAAAAGGCGTTAACCCACAATCTAACACCGAAACTTTTGCAGCCCTTAAATTTTTTGTGGACAATTGGCGCTGGCAAAATGTGCCCTTTTATGTACGTACAGGCAAACGTATGCACCAGCAATCGTCTATAATAAGCATACAATTTAAAGATGTGCCTCATAAAATTTTTCCAGATGATGCCGCCGAAATATGGCAACAAAACCGCTTAATTATAAGCATTCAGCCCGAAATGAGCATCCGCCTGCAAGTGCAAGCCAAACGCCCAGGCGTAAATATGGTGCTTAACCCGGTGGATATGGTTTTTGATTACCAAGGCACTTACACACACGAAGGGCCAGAAGCCTACGAAACACTTTTATTAGATGTGTTACAAGGCGACCAAACCCTATTTATGCGGGCCGACCAAGTAGAAGTGGCTTGGGAATTGCTGATGCCAGTAATAGAGTTTTGGGAGAAAAAAACAAGCTTAAACTTTCCTAATTACTCGGCCGATAGTTGGGGCCCTGAGCTTGCCGAAGCTTTAATTGCCAAAGATGGCTTCCATTGGTACAGTTTACCCGTTTCTAAAAAACCTAAAAAATAATGGAAATTATAATTAAAGACAATATCGACGAATTAATTAGGCTTAACGCCGATTTTTTTGTGCAAACTGCCAACCAAGCCATTGCCCAAAATGGGCGGTTTACAGTTGCGCTTTCGGGCGGAAGTTCACCTAAAAAAATGTTTGAATTGCTTGCAGCAGATTATAAAACAGCTACCAATTGGGCAAATGTTTATTTCTTTTTTGGGGATGAGCGCTACGTACCAGCCGATAGCCCCGATAGCAATTATTTAATGGCCAAAAACGCATTTTTAGATGCGCTAAACATACCCGAAGAAAATATTTTTGCTGTAGATACCGAGGTAGATCCTGCTTCGGCAGCATTAGAATACGCCAAATGTATTTGCTTGTTTTTTGATGAAGAACCTGTTTTTGATTTGATACTATTGGGTTTAGGAAACGATGCACACACGGCATCGTTATTTCCGCATACTTCGGTTTTATGGATTGATGAAGAGTTGGTTAAAGAAGTTTATGTAGAAACCCAACAAGTTTACCGTATTACTTTAACTGCGCCGTTAATAAACAAAGCAAAAAATATCGCTTTTTTAACTTTTGGTTTGGCTAAAGCCGAAGCTGTTAAAGCGGTAATAAAAGGCGAAAAAGATATTGAAAAATATCCCGCACAATTAATAAACCCATGCAATGGCCAAGTTTATTGGTTTTTAGATACAGCAGCGGCAAGTTTGTTGACGTAAATATTGGCTCTTAAACCTATAAGGTTTTTAAAACCTTATAGGTTTATTTAAAAAAACTAAAAATTAAAACGAAATGGTTATTTTTAAAATAAAAAATGAAACATGAATTACAACATATCATTTCAGGAAAGAGCAAAGTTAAGTATGGAGCAAATATCCAAAAGGCAACCCGTTACCTTAGAGGAAGCCAGAGCACAAGTAAAATGGCTGAAGACTATAAGCACTTCAAAAGACAAGAAACAGAAACCTTAATCAAATATATTGACAAAAAAAGCCTTTGGCGTTTGGATATAAATATTGATAATTATGTTTCTGAAGGAGCCGAACAAAAGGTATATCTTAAAGGTGGAAAAAATGTAATTAAATTAAATGATGCAATATATTACGCATCTTGGTTAGATTATTTCAATAATTTATTGCTACACAATTATTTCTTTCCTGATACTGCTTATCGATTATTAGGATTTCACAACCCAACAGCAACATTGTACGCAGTTGTGCAACAGCCTTTTGTTAAGGCTACCGAAAAAACCGACTTACAAAAGGTTAACCAATTTTTGCAAAAAAACGGTTTTGTAAATACTAGAAACTGTGACTATTATAATATGGATTTAGGAATTATTCTTGAAGATTTACACGACGAAAATGTTTTAACCGAAAACGGCGTACTTCAATTTATAGATACAGTTTTTTTTATTAAAGGTAATTTTTATGAACCTTAACTTATTTTTTTGATTTAAAATCCTTTGTACTTTCCCAATCAAACACTTTTTCATCCGGGCATTTTTTTTAACTATTTCGAATTAAACCGCTTTTACCTTTAAATAAAAAAACATCTACACCAAAAAAATGACTTACAATTAATAAACGATTTAAGGCTAAAAAAACACTATCTCCATCCCTCAAATGACTTACGACTATTTCGACTTACGACTAATTTAACTATCTCAACTTAAAACTAAAAGAAAGACTATCTCGATCCCGCAAATGACTTACGACTAACTCAACTTACGACTAATTTAACTTACGACTAATTTGACTTACGACTATTTCGACTTACGACTAATTTGACTATTCCGACTAAAACCCTCTAATACCTTCTTAAACCAACTTTTATATAGCTCAACATCAAACAAGGCCGAGTCGGCGGTGGCTTTATAAGTTAAAAACAAGCCCAAGGGGGTTAACACAATTATGGCTAACCACATACCTAAAAATGGCGACATGTTGCCCTCCCTAACCGATTTTTCGCCTATTGTGCTCACAATATGAAAAATTAAAAAGAATACTACCGAAATTACAACAGGTAAACCTAAGCCACCTTTCCTAATTATTGCTCCTAATGGTGCGCCAATAAAAAATAATACCAAACAAGAAAAAGATAATGTAAATTTTTTATGATATTCTACCAAATATCGCCGAACATTTTTTATAGTTTCATCTAACTGTATAAGGTTCATATTGCCATTATCGGTAACTGCTTTTGCCGTATTTACAGCTTGCTCCACCGTTGATTTTAATGTTTGTGTACTATCAATCCCGTTTAAAATACCGCCTTTTAAAAATTTTTTTTGGGGTTTGTATTTTTTATAGGTTTTAGCCTCGTTAAATATTCGATAATAGGGAGATGATGATAAAAAAAGAGCACTTTTTAAACTATCAGTTTTTTTTATGGTAGAATCTTTAGAATGTTCTAACTGCTTAAGATTTAGCATTGGGTAATTATTTTTAAACAGGCTTTCATCTTCTCGTTTAAAGCTAAAGCTTGATAAATCAAATTTTTGTTCGGTTTGTTTAAAGCGTAAACGGGTAAGGCGTTGCCGAGGGTCGAAGCCATGGTCGCCAGCACTTTCCTCGTACCTAACCCCATCTTTAAGTTTTAATACTAAAAAATTGCCATCTTCGGTTTTATACATTTCGCCTTGTTTGGCCATGGTTACATTGGTATTTCCTATACCCTTTGTTTGGTCGTATATAATTATTTTTTTAAGAAGGTCGCCATCTTTTTCTTTTTTTTCTACCCGTATAGAATATCCAGGAATACTGTTGTTAAACACACCTTCTTCGATTAAAAAGGCGGCTTTTTGGTTTCTAACATCGTACAATAAAGCACCCATTTTTAAAAATGCTTTAGGCAAAATAAAATCCGAATAAAAAAATGCCCCTACACTTAAAAAAGAAATGAGTATAAGCAGCGGCATCATTGCCCTTTGTAATGATATACCTGCTGATTTTATGGCTACTAACTCAAAGTTTTCGCCAAGGTTACCAAAAGTCATTATGCTTGATAAGAGGAAAGATAGCGGTAAGGCCATAGCAACATTAGTAGCTGCCGCATAGCCCATTAATTCTAAAATTACATACCATTTAAAACCTTTGCCAATTAAATCATCAATATACTTAAATAAAAAAAGCATTAAAAGCACAAACATTACTATAAAAAAAGTAACAATAAATGGCCTTATAAATGCCTTTAATAAAAGGAGGTAAATTTTTTTCACAACATTTTAGGTTTAAGCGCCAATTACGCTTAACAGGTTTTCTATCTGTATATTCCAGACTAGCGTTTTATCTTTAATAGCATCGTTAAAAGCAAAATCGGTAATAATTAGTGCAACATCGTTTGTAAGTTCGTCTTTTTGTACCTCCATCTCAAAATATGTTTGAGGCTCGTCATCTAACCATTTAAAACGCACCAATTTATTTTCTTTAATTGCAAGTAGTTTTGCATTTTGCTGTTCTCCATCGTTCCAAGCAAAGGTATAAATGTGGTCTTTTATCCGCACATCATCTGCAAACCATTGCGATAAGGCATTAGGCTCGCTAATAAAATTATATAATATTTTTGCCGATGACCTAATTTCGTACTCTAAAGTATATTTCTGTTTCTCTACCATCTATTTTATTAGCCAAATTTAAGAATTTGGAAGTTTTTTAATATTTTTCCTAAAGAAAGGTAAATTCGGTTATATTTGCAAACGATTTAAAACACGCCATTTGGCGGGGTAGCTCAGATGGTTAGAGCGCAGGATTCATAACCCTGAGGTCGGCAGTTCGATCCTGCTCCCCGCTACAGTAAAAACACTTCTGCAACACGGAAGTGTTTTTTTGTTAAACCCAATTTAAAAATTTAGTTTATTTACTCAATTTATTTTTAACTAATCCTACATTAAAAAATGTATTTAATTTGATTGTTGATATTTGGAGGAATTTACCTATATTTTACTCATACATTTATCGTCAAAATCTAATTTTAAATGATACCAAAAATTATAATTAATACACTTGGTTTAGCTATAGTAATAGGTTTAAAATCATGCTCGCCACAAATAAATACCGGACTAACTGTGGCAACTAATTTTAAAAATTTAGGAATTACTGATAAAAAATTAGACCGCTTAGATAGTTTATTTGCAACTGCATTAGTAAACCAATGGACTGCCGGTGCCACAATTTTGCTTGCCAAAAACGGCAAGATTTTTTACAATAAAGGCTTTGGTTTTAGAAATAGGGAAACTAAAGCACTTTTGCGTATTACCGATGAATTTAGAATAGCCAGTTTAACAAAACCTATTATTTGTTTAACAGCTTTGGCTTTAATAGAAAAAGGTAAGTTAAGTTTGGATGATAAAGTTTCTAAATACATTCCCCAATTTGCTAATCCAAAAACACTGCTGAGCTACAGCACTAAAGATACCACATACACAACACAGCCTGCAAATACCGAAATTACTGTTAGGCATTTACTTACACAAACATCGGGCATTGGTGGAGATTTAGATAGCCCTTTAGCACTCATTTATCAAAAAAATAAAATCCCTGTTTTAGCATCCGCAGATAAAATTACCCTAGCCGATAAAATGAAACAACTGGCGAATTTACCTTTAGCTTTTAACCCAAATACCGCTTTCATAGATGGTTTAAGTACCGATGTTTTGGGTGCAATAATAGAAAAAGCATCGGGATTAACCCTAGATAGCGCAGTTAGTAAAACCATTTTACGCCCCCTAGGTATGCAGGATACATATTTTTATCTTCCGCTTTTAAAAGCCAACCAGTTAGCAGTTATGTACAGCGAAACGCATAACGAACGCTTAGAACGCACCCCGCTTAACCAACAAAAGTTAAACCTTAATTACCCTATTAGTGGTGCAAAAACTTATCTATCGGCAAGTAACGGTTTGGTAACTACCACCCAAGATTATGCAAAATTTTTACAAATGATTTTGAATAATGGCATGTTTAACAATAAGCAAATTGTGAGTGCCCAAAGTGTTGAGCAGGCTACACAAAATCAAATTGGCAATTTAATGGCAGGCAATAATAAATATGGTTTTGGTTTTACAATTGCAAACAATATAAACTTACAAAGTGGTGCTAAAACAGGAAAACTAAGTGGACAAGGGGAGTTTAATACTTTTTATTGGATAGACAAAAACCGTAATGTTATTGCTGTTTTATTTACGCAAGTTTACCCCGCTTACCATGCCCAGCAACTTGTTAATGATTTCGAAAGACTGGTTAATGAAATTTTAAATACTAAATAAATTTGTTCTTTTTACAGATTAAAATATAAATAAAATAAAGTGGATTTTTTATTGCCAAAGTTTGGTTTAAAAATTTGGGATTGCTTTATAGTGTTAATAAACATAAGCACATTTGAATGAATTTTATTTAAGTTTGATAGAGAAACAAAAACCTTAAAAAAAATAATGCCCAATTCCGAAAAAAATATATTAGTAATTGATGATGAAGATAAACTGCGTGGTTTACTATGTCGTATTTTAGGTTTAGAGGGTTATAAGGTGTTAGAGGCTGCATCGGCCAAAGCCGGATTAAAAATTTTAGAAACCGAAGATATTGAAGTGGTAATTAGCGATGTAAAATTGCCAGATATTAACGGAATTGAGCTTACCGAAAAAATAAAAACCATTTACCCACACATAGAAATTATTAACCTTACCGCATACGGTACCATTGCCGATGGTGTAAAAGCGATACAAAAAGGCGCTTTCGATTACATTACCAAAGGCGATGATAATGACAAAATAATACCCTTAGTTAGTAAAGCAATGGAAAAAGCATTGTTGCAAAAAAGGGTTAAGGAGTTAGAATCTAAAATATCGGGAGGCTATACTTTTGATAATATTTTGGGCCGCTCGGGCGGGATTTTAGAAGCCGTAAACTTGGCCAAAAAAGTTTGTAGTACCAACACCACCGTTTTGCTGTTAGGCGAAACAGGTACAGGAAAAGAAATTTTTGCACAAGCAATACACTATCAAAGCATCCGCAAAAACAAAAATTTTGTTGCTATAAATTGCAGCGCACTATCCAAAGATATTTTAGAAAGCGAGCTTTTTGGTCACCACGCTGGGGCATTTACGGGCGCACTAAAAGATAAAAAAGGCCTATTTGAAGAAGCCAACTTAGGCACCCTATTTTTGGATGAAATTGGCGAAATGGATACCGAACTACAAGCAAAACTGCTTCGCGTTTTAGAAACGGGTACTTTTATAAAAGTGGGCAGCACCCAAACTGTTAAAGTAGATGTACGAGTTATTGCGGCCACCAATCGTGATTTACAACAACAAACCAATGAGGGTAAATTTAGGTTAGATTTATTTTATCGGTTATCGGTTTTTGCAATTACCCTACCATCGCTAAACCAAAGGTTAGATGATATGGAGATTTTGGCAAACCACTACCTACAATTTTTTGGTGCAAAAGTTAACAAGCACAACTTAATTTTAACACCACAATTTTTAAACAAACTAAAACAACACCAGTGGAATGGTAATGTACGCGAGCTAAAAAACGTTTTAGAACGGGCAGTAATTTTAGCCGACAACCAACAAATTGAACCCACTTTGCTGCCGTGGGAATTTAAAAACCCACACCCTTTAGATGTTGCCAATTGTTACGATTTACAAAGTGTAGAAAAACACCACATAGCCAAAATATTGCATTTAACAAATGGCAACAAAACCGAAGCCGCCAAGCTATTAAATATTGGTTTAACTACGTTGTATAGAAAGTTGGAGGAATAATATGTAACGATGAGGTAAGTTATACCAATACCTTCACTTGGTGCGAAGGAATTGTTTTCGAAGGCATTGGTGTAAACATCATTTCAAAAATATTAGAAAATTTGGGTTTTACATATTTAATTCTACACTTACGCCGATGCCCTCGTTTAAAGCGAAGGCATTAGTTTGGTGGCTAAGTAATGGTTGTAAAACGGTTTTTAAAATTCAACTATTAAGTTTATAATGTCGTCCATATCTTGGTTTCTGTTATGAAATTCTATAAAATTTTGTTTACATCCAAACCATTCTAATACATTTTCTTTTTTTAGTTTAATTCTACTTTTATACTTTAAGAATCTTCATTTTTGTAATACCTTTCAATATCTTTTTTGCGAGTTTTATGCCTTTTAATCGTTTGATTATGCAATAAAGTAATTGTTTTTTGGTCGGCATAAATATGCGCAATTATCATTATTCTTGCATCTCTAACACTTATAAGTTGATAGTTTGACTTTTTGCTAATTTAATTTTCATCAAGTATAAGCTAGCCATTATAAACTAATGCTTGGTGACGATGCCAGGCTAGCCAGCCGCTAACTTAATAGCCCGATAATCTTGCAAAGCAAAAACGGAAAAATTGTTAGAAACCAAATTAAAATATACTTTTTCATAATTTTTTAAATACGGTTAATATAAATGCGTTTACTTTAGAATATTTAAGGATACATTTTAAATTAATATCTCGCTAAATAGTTACCCTCAAATTTAGGAGTTTAAGCTCCTTTACAAAGCTAGCTTTAAAACTTCTCTTTTAAATATTGCCCAGTGTACGATGTTGGGTGTTTTATTAAATCCTCGGGTGTACCCTCAAAAACTAAATCACCGCCTTTATTGCCACCGCCAGGGCCAATATCTATTATCCAATCGGCACATTTTATTACATCCATATTATGCTCGATAACTAAAATGGTATTGCCTTGATCTATTAATGCGTTAAACGATTTTAGCAATTTTTTAATATCGTGAAAATGTAAGCCTGTTGTGGGCTCATCAAAAATAAATAGCGTTTTAGTACTGTTATTGCCTTTAATTAGGAAAGAAGCTAATTTTATACGTTGCGCCTCGCCACCCGACAGCGTGTTAGACGATTGCCCCAAATGTACATAACCCAAACCCACTTGCGCCAGCGGTAAAATTTTAGATAATATTTTGGGCTCTTTTTCGAAGAAAATTATAGCTTCATCAATAGTTAAATCTAACACCTCCGATACGTTTTTATCGTTGTACGTAATCTCTAAAATGTTTTGTTTAAAGCGTTTACCTTCGCAAGCTTCGCAAGGCAAATAAATATCGGCCATAAACTGCATTTCAATTTTCACTTCGCCTTCGCCTTGGCAAACATCGCAACGACCACCTTCAACATTAAACGAAAAATGAGCAGGTTTTAAATTTGCTGCCTTTGCGGCGGGCAAATTGGCGTAAAGACTTCTAATTTCATCCCAAGCTTTTACGTAAGTTACTGGGTTTGAGCGTGACGACCGCCCGATTGGGTTTTGATCCACCATTTCTACCTGTTGTATGGCTTGTAAATCGCCACTTATTTCGTCGTAAGC
>JAYULE010000159.1:0-34232 GCA_043763845.1 Sphingobacteriales bacterium | reverse complement strand
CCAAATCGTCCATTGAAATATCGCCGCCCTGTGCTAAATCTGGCCGGCCCACATCACCAACAAATAAAGTATCGCCTGTAAATATGCAATGGTCTTTTCCGTTTTCATCTCTTAATAAATAGCAAGAACTTTCAAACGTATGTCCGGGAGTGTGCAATACTTCAATGGTTAAAGCTCCAACTTTAAATTGGTCACCATCTTTTGCAATATGAACAGGAATGGAAGTAACCGTTTCAGGTCCATACACTATTGGAGCTCCTGTTTGTTGTGATAGATCAAGATGGCCGCTTACAAAATCGGCATGAAAATGAGTTTCAAAAATGTATTTCAGTTTTACTCCGTCGCGTTGCAACCTATCTAAATAAGGTTGGGTTTCGCGAAGCGGGTCTATAATAGCAGCTTCGCCATTAGATGTTATGTAATATGCACCTTGCGCCAAACATCCTGTATAAATTTGTTCTATATTAAAATTTTTGTTATTCATTTTTTATTGTTTTAGGTGTTGAATTTAATGAGGTAATTTTTCTTTAAAATAACCATACACCCAAGTACCAGTTAAAGCACTTAAAAAGGTTATACCAACTACTAAAAAACCACTACCAATTTGTGCAAATAAAGGGCCAGGGCAAGCACCTGTTATAGCCCAACCTATGCCAAAAATTAAGCCACCATATATTTGCCCTTTATTAAAAGTTTTATTTTCAAAAATTATAGTTTCGCCATTTAATGTTTTGATGTTGTATTTTTTTATGATCCAAACCGAAAGCATACCCACAACTACGGCTGTGCCTATTACCCCGTACATAAAGAACGATTGTAAGCGAAACATTTCTTGAATGCGAAACCAACTTATAATTTCGGCTTTTACGAATACAATGCCAAAGGCAATGCCTACTATAAGATATTTTAAATTGTGCCAAAAAAGTTGCTGCTGAGGTGCTTCATTTGTAACAATTGCGTTTTGGTGCCCTAATTTAAATGATTGATTATTTTCCATTTTATAATAATTTTAAGATGAACGGGATTAGGATATTTGCCGAAAAAAATCCACCTATCATAAAACAACAGGTTGCAATTAATGAAGGTAATTGTAAAGTTGATAAACCCATAATAGCATGACCGCTAGTGCAACCACCTGCGTACCGTGTACCAAAACCTACCAAAAATCCGCCAAAAACAAAAAAGAAAAGTCCTTTTAAGGTGAATATATTAGCTACAGTAAAAAGGTCGGCGGGCATAAGGCTGGTAAAATCTTTTATACCTAATGCTGTTAAACTTTCTTTGGTACTTTGTGCAATTACTATGGAATTTGGGTTGCTTAAAAATTGTGTTGCAATAAAGCCACCCAGGAGTACACCTACTACAAAAAACAAATTCCAAATTTCTTTTTTCCAGTTGTATTGAAAAAATGGAATATTTGCAGGTATACACATTGCGCATATATGACGCAATGTAGACGATATGCCAAATTTTTTATTGCCAATAAGCAATAATGTGGGAACGGTTAAGCCTATTAAAATGCCGGCTACTGCCCAATGCCAAGGATGTTTAATTAATTCTATCATTTTTTTTAGTTAAAATAGTATCTGTAAATAAAGTGTACAAAACAAACAATGTGTTTACAAAAAGGCAAGCCTAAATTTTAATTTAATTATAAACCTTAGTTCGATTGTTAATTATAATATAATCCCGTGTTTATCAGGATAATAATATGTTTTTTGCGTTAACAATCGCAGCGGCCTGCCTGCCGGTAGGCAGGCATCCTTTTTTTTATCCACCTAGCCCCCAAAGGGGGGATTTACCAGTGTTCCCCATTTGGGGGCTAGGGAGATAAACGCCCTAATCATTGCGAAATCAATATTATTTAATCGAACTCATGTTATATATTAAGCAACAACTCTTTGATAATGATGAAGATACCTGTAATAAGTACAAACCAGCCAAATGCAGGTTTTAATTTTTTATTGCTTATTTTATTACTCAAATATATTCCTGCATAAATGCCCGCAACAGCAAATGTTGTAAAAGCTAATAAAAACTTCCATTGAATAGGCTCGCTGTTTAGGCTTCCTGCAAAGCCAATAAGCGAATTTGCAGCAATAATTATTAACGAAGTAGCAACTGCTTTTTTCATGGGTAATTCTCCCGAAAAAATTAGAATTGGAACAATCAAAAATCCGCCACCAACACCTACAAAACCTGATAATAACCCCACAAAAACCCCTTTTATTATAATGCTGTTTTTTCCAATTTCTTCACGTGTATTTTTCAACTGTTTGCTGCTAACAATCATAGAAAAAGCTGTGATAATCATTAACACCGCAAATACCAACATTATAAACAAATCTTTAGTTATAGCATAATTGTAAATTGTAAAAAGTGTGGCTGGTAGGGTTGGAATTACAAATTTTCTCATTATAAAAATTGAAAATATGCTAGGCAAACCAAAATATAGCGCCATTTTATAATCTAGCAAATGGGCTCTAATACCTTTAATACTGCCAACCAATGCCGCACTGCCAACAATAAACAACGAATATGTGGTTGCATGGCTTGGGGAAATATGCATTAAATAAACTAAAATAGGAATGGTAAGAACAGAGCCACCACTACCTATTAAACCCAATGTAATACCTATTAAAACCCCTAATGCAAAGCCAATAAATTCCATAAAATTATTTTACCCCTCTTATTTTTTAAGTATTTAAATTAAAACTCGTTACAACAATTTTCTAAACAAGTTATAATGTTTTTCATTTTGGGATAGCGAAGTGAAACGTATTTGTTTCGACTTACTTTTTCCGAAATTAAAACCCCTTTGTCTTCCATAAGTGTTAAATGTTGCGAAGCGATGGCTTGTTCTAAAATAAGCGCTTCTTGAATTTCAAGTACAGTCATTTTTTTGTGCTCGGTAAGTAAATCTACAATTGCCAACCGTACAGGGTGTGCAATTACCTTTAGCATGTTTACTGCCAAAAGTATTTTATTAGGTTCAATACGTTGTGTTAATACCATATTAGATTTTTATTTGATATAAAGATATATATACTTCTATCTAATTTCGAATTTATTTTAAATTTTTTTTATGTTTTTAAATAAATAAAACTCTTGCACTTTTTTTTAGTGTAAAATTGGTAGCAACGCTAAAGTAGAATTTACCAAGAAGGGCATTTGCAAATAAAATTCTATGTTTTTTTATATTATTCACTTTCATCAAATATAACTTCGTTTGAAATCTCTATTGTGTTTAAAGTTTTTTTAATGGGTAATGTAAAATAAAAAGAGGAACCTTTACCTTCAACACTTTCTACCCATATTTTACCACCATTTTTTTCTAAAAATCCTTTAACCAATAACAATCCAATACCAGCACCTTTTTTATTTTTTCTTGTTTCTGATAAGGTTTTTATTTGTGGGGTAAAAAGATTTTCAATAGTTTTTTTTGACATGCCAACACCAGTATCTTTAATTTGAACAATAATTTTATTCTCTTTACTTTTTGCTGAAAGGGTTATTTTCCCACCTTTTTCGGTGTGATTAATTGCATTGGAAACGATGTTTTGAATTATAGAAATTAACATTTTACCATCTGCAAATACAAAAGTATCTGCATCAATTTTATGATGAAGATTTATGGTATTATTAGAAGCAGCTTCTTTTAAACTTTCAAAAACTTTATCTATGTATTCGGTTAGTTTTATTTTTGTTGGTAAAAACACATCGGATGCGTATTTTATTCTTGCCCATTCTACTAAATAGTCTAGCATATCTAATTCATCTCTTGATGATTTATAAAGTATGTTAAGCATTTTTTGAACAGTTTCGGGTTTTAAACTACTAAAGTTTTCTTTCAAAAATTGCGCTGATGCAATAACAGAAGACAATGGCCCTCTTAAATCGTGTGAAAGAAGTACCAAAACACTCTCTTTATGCTTATTAAGTTCTTCTAATTCTTTAACATATTTTTTTATAGTATCCTCCGATTTTTTTCGCTCTGTTAAGTCTTGCAAAATTTTAACGTATCCTAAATGGTTTCCATCCAAGCCCGTAAGTGGGAATACTAAACCATGGGCATAAAACAAGCTCTTGTCTTTAGTAATGTGCCATCTATTATCTGTGGCTTTGCCATCTGTAAAAGCTTTTTTAATTTCTGTTTTTGGTACACCACTTTTTATATCCTCCTTAGTAAATATTATCTCGAAAGGTTCTCCAATAACTTCGTCGGTTTTATAGCCAAATATTTTTTCGGAACCAGAACTCCAACTATTTATCTTTAATTCTTTATCTACTGTAAAAATGGAATAATCTTGTAAACTGTCTATTATTTGGCTATAAAATTCAACAGTAGGTACATATTTATTTTTTAGAATTTTGGGATTGTTTTGCTTGTTATCCATGGAACTTTTTTTTTATAGATTGAAGAGGTATGCAGATATAAATGCTGCAATGGCGATTAAATTTAGCAGGTAAAAAATTTGATATTAATCTGTAAAGATATCAAAAACAGATAGTAAACAAGTTTTGGAAACGGTTTTTTTAGTGAAAAAATACACACAATAGGGGCAATTTACTCCCAAAAAACAGTTTTAGATCCTCTTAACCCCAAATGGGGATTGTGCCATATTCTCTCTTTGGGGGGGCTTGAGAGGTGGGTAAAACACCTACGTTGCAATTGTTAACGTAAAAAATAATTTATAATTCTTATAAACAGTATTTATATAATTATAAACAATCTAACTCAAGCCATTAAATTAATTTTTCACTATTGTAAGGCACTATTTATTGGTATAGTAAAATAAAATGTACTTCCGTTTCCAATTTCGCTTTCTGCCCATAATTTACCATGGTGACGGTCTATAATTTCGTGGGAAATAAATAAACCTATACCCAAGCCCTGAAAATGCATTGCATGTTCTTCAAGGCGATGATATTTATCAAATATTATTTTTAGGCTTTCATCACTCATTCCTATCCCGTTATCTTTTACCGATACTTTTATATCCTCATTTATTTGTTCAACTGTTATAAAAACGGTGTGTTTACCGGGCGAATATTTTATGGCATTGGTTAATAAATTAATTAAAACCTGCTGCAATCTATTTTTATCGCCTTTTACTTCATTATTAACTTTACCCGTTTTAATTATATTATGCGTTAGGGTTATAATTTGTAAATTTTCCACGGTGCTTTCAATCATTTCATTAAAATTGAAAGTTGTAACGGTATAATTTAATTTACCAAGCTGTATTTTACTTACATCTAGCAATTCGCCAATTAATTCTTCAAGCCGATTTACCGACTGGCTTGCTTTTTTTGCATAAAGCGCTTTTTTATCGGTTGCATCCAAAGATCGTTCAAGCATTTGCAAATAAGCTTTGGTAGTTGTAAGTGGGGTTTTCATTTCGTGGCTGGCAATGCTAATAAACTCATCTTTCCTTTCTTGCCCACGTTTTTGCTCATGTATATCAGTTAGTGAGCCAACCCACTTAATTAATTTTTTATCTGCATCCAAAACTGGTTCGCCAACCGAATTAAACCAACGGTAAATGCCTTCTTTATTTTTTAATCGTATTTCATGATGATAACTTTTTCCTTCGGAATAGGCCTTGTTCCAATATTCTTTTATATTTCCCTCTTCATCGGGGTGCATCATATAATACCAGGCTTCGGCAACACCATCAATTCCCGAATATTCTTTCCAGTTTTTTGATCCATACTCCATCTTACCTTCAACATCCATTACCCACACCATTTGTGGTAGTGTTTCTACCAGGTTGCGGAACCGTTCTTCGCTTTCTTTCAATCTGTTTTCGGCATTGCGGTGTTGTGTAATATCTGTGTGTACACCCACCCATTGTAAAATATACCCATTTTGGTCTAATGCAGGTACTGCGTTAACAGAAAAAATCCTCCAACCATCTTGTTTTGTAAGCAGCCTATGCTCAAACTCAAATGTGCTTTTTGTTTTAACTGCTTCATGCCATGCATCTATGGTAGGCTGTGCATCGTCGGGATGGACTGCATTACTCCAGCCGTAACCACTATATTCATTAAAACTTTGCCCCGTTAATTTTGCCCAACCAGGTTGTTCCCCTTCCATTTCACCATTAGCATTGTTTGTCCAAATTATACCTTCAACAGCCAACATGGCGGCTTCAAATTTTTTCTCGCTTGCTTCCAGTTTTTTTCTTGCCATTACCTGCTCGGTAATTTCATGTGCTAATGCCATAACTCCAGATATACTTCCGTCGGCTTCACGTAATGGCTCATATACAAACTTTACAAAAACAGTTTCAAGTTCACCGTTGCGAATTATATCAATAGAAAGTTCCTGCATAACACACCGTTCGCCAGTACGGTAAACATTATCTAAAAGTTCTTTAATACCTTGGCCTCTCACTTCGGGAAGTACATCAAATACGGGTTTGTTTAATGCCTGTTCAAAAGTTCGACCCCAAAATGTACACATTCCTTCATTCATTGTTTCTATCACATAATCTTCTCCACGCAGTACACAAATAGCCATTGGTGCCTGTAATATTAGCTGCTTAAACCTTTCTTCGCTTGCTTTTATTTTTTTATTTAGTAATGCTTGTGACGTTACTTCATTTGCAAATATTGCTACACCTTCTATTTCGCCATTTATATTGCGCTGTGGCTGATAAAAATAATTGTAAAAAAGTAATTCGCTTATGCCATTACGCAATAGGGTTACTGGTGCTTCATAAGCATGAAATGGCTCGCCTGTTTTATAAACATCAAGTAATAATTTATTAAAACCTTGTTCTACTATTTCGGGTAAAACGCTGAATATTGATTGCCCAATTACATCTTTACCCTTGCCCCACGTTGCCAATATAGCATCATTGGCAATTTCAATAATCATATTTTCTCCATTTAAAACAGCTATCATAGAAGGGGAAGAATAAATTAGCTCGTGAAAACGCTGTTCACTTACATTTATAGTGCGTTCCGCCTCTTTGCGTTCTGTAATATCAACTGAGGAACCAACAAACCCCAAAAATTCATTATTGGCGTCTATACTTGGATTGCCTTGTGCGAGTACATAACGCCAACGCCCATCGGCTCTTAACAGGCGGCACTCTAAAGAGTAAGAACGGCGTTCGGCAATAGCCGTATTTATGGTGTTGAATGTGCGTTCAACATCATTAGGATGAACAATTTTTTTCCAATCAGAAATATCTTCTTCCTTAGTTACCCCTATAAAATCAAGAAATGTTTTATTGTAGTAAGAAGACGAACCATTGGCATCAATAGTCCAGATAAGCACAGGTGAGGCATCCGCCATTGTTCGGAAACGGCTTTCACTTTCCTTTAATTTTTCTTCAGCTTGTTTGCGTTCGGTTATATTGTTAAAAACATTGGCAACTAAACGACTACCATTGCCTCCTACCCTAGCTGAGTGTACATCAAACCATCGATTCCATGCACTTACATACTGCTCGTAACGCTCAGGCTCACCTGTGTTCACTATTTTCCCAAGTCGCTCAAGCACATTTTCTTCAATGTTGGGCACAAGTTCACTAATACGCATTCCTATGGCAGTTTGAGACACTCCGGTCATTGCTTCGTGAACATTGTTTACTTCAAGAAAAATGTAATCAACAGCTTTTCCTTTATCGTCAAACAATACCTCCATTATGCTAAATCCATTGTCAATAGATTCGTATAATATGCGGTATTTTTCATCAGATTTATAAAGCGCCTCTTCGGGTTTATTATTTTTATTGAGTGCAATTGCATCTGCTTTCCCCGCCTTTAGTACCTCAATAAGTTTGTCGGCTTTGGTAATACGGTTTTGCAGTTCTTCTATCTGCAATAAAAGGTTTTCTGTAGTTTGTGTTTCCATTTTATTTTATCGTAATGCCAAATCTATAATTTATTTTATTGGTGTTTGCTAATTGCCACAGAGAGTTTTACTTGGCAAGTGAAGCATTCTATTAATAATGAATTTATAAATATTTGCTTTTCGCTTAATGCTAAGTTTTTTTTTAGTAGCCTGAATTCGATTAATAAATACTTTTTTTGTAATGATTAGGGCGTTTCCTGCCTGCCGGTAGGCAAGGTAACACGCCGTCCGCTGCCTGCCTGCCTGCCGGTAGGCGGGCAGCTACCATCGTTAACGCTTTAAAATCGTAAATAACATTGATTTACAGCAAATTATACTAAGGTTTAATAATCCAACTCAGGTTAGTAGCTAAATTTTCTAAATCAAATGCGGCCCGCATTTTTAAAAGCGTTTACTCATTAAGTTTTTGCCTTAATTAGTAAAATCTAAATCCATTTTTTTATGCTTTTCCATAATATCATTTTTCGGTAATGTTATGTTATTTGTTTTTATAACCCTGTAAAAATATATTATTGGTTTTATTTTAAAGCTTTTGTAATCATTGCTATATAATGTTTAAATGGGGCTTAATGTTTGATATAATTGCATTTACAATACCAAGTAAGCGCACAAAAATTTTTTTTCTATTCTTTTTTTCTATTCCCAAATTGTCTGCCAAAGTTTAAACAGTATTAATATAACCCGTTTAAAAATGTAAACTTTTTAATAAGAATACTTTTATAAGTTTAAAATATCCCGAATAAGGGGTTACAATTAGTTATTTTATAATGTTTTAACCATGTTTTAGCTTTAAATTAATGGCTTCGCTTAAAGCAAAGGCATTGGTATGATGTTGTAACCTATTTGTTGCGGACTATAACCCCAAAACAGATGTAATAAAATTGTTTGGGCAATAAAAAACGTTTTAGCCTTTGGCTAAAACCTTTATGCATATTGTTCGAGTTATATTGTTAGTTAAAACCTAAACTCTTGGTGGGTTATGCTCCGTAATTGTTTTCGGTGTTTAATCCTACATCAATGCTATTATTTACTAAACCGTGTTGTTCTACAAGGGCAGTATTTTTTGCATCCCTTAATAAGTTTTCATCTGCCTAATTTGTTGCATTTTAATAAAAATGCTTCTTCAATAATATATCGAAATAGAGATTGGATTTTCATAATTTTATTTGTTAATTGAATTTAAGGTTATTAAGGTGTTTTTTGAAGATTGTTAAGCGGGATTTATTTTCAAGCCAACATATATTCTAAGGTTGTTTAAAATTGAAATTAATTTTTTTTATTTATCAACTCGTAGTTTGTAAGGCAAGTTAGCGAAGCTTTCTTTGTACGGGAAAATACAAATGAGTTTTATGACATTAATGTATTAGAAAATCCTAGAGCGCTAAGTTTAGGGATAAATAGGTATCATTTTTACCAATACACGTACCGTAGTGAACGATTTAAAATCGCCAATGGCATTGGTTTACAGTAAATTATACTTTAGTTTATTAATTAAACTCGGGTTAGTAAGTATAAATTTAGCCTCTAAATAAAATGCTTAAAATTGAAAAGAGGCATTTAAAATACCTCAAATATGAGATACATTGATCCAAAGGTTTAGCTATTTATTGATACATTATTTCAACTCAAAAAACACATTCCACTTTATTTAAGCAATCTTTTTAAACCTTCTTTGGCTTTACTTTCAATACTGTTTTGGTATTCGTGGTGTTTCATTTCTAAAGCTTGGGTATAAAAATTACGAGCTTTTACAGTATCTTTTTCTTTTTCGTAAATGTAGCCCATACTTAAAGCAGCATTTGCGGCAAAATAATAAGTAGAATTTCTACCTAAATTTATGGCTTTTTGGTAATATATTATCGCCTCAATATTTTTATCGCTTTCGTCGTAAATACGACCTAAACGATAATAAAATTCTATTTTATCTCTAGCAAGTTTAAAATCATCTATATTTTTATCCTTAATTTGAGCTAAAGCCTTATTGTAATAACCGCCATCAAAAAGTAACCTTGCTTTCAATAAATCAATATTGGGTGGGGCATCATTTGCTTCTTTTAATGCCTGTTTATCTTTTTCAATTAAAATATTACCTTGGCTGCGTACTAGCTTTAAATAGGCTTTGTATTTATCGTTGTCGGATTTTAAAAGGTAATAATAAGCCAATTTTAAATAACTATCCTTTACAAAATTTAAACCTCGGTATTCTTTAATATATTTTAGCAAATATAGGTTAGCATCGGTATCTATTTTATTTAGTTTAGCATTGCCAATCATGTAATAAATATTGGTAAAGTTTAAGTAATGCGCAGCTTGTGGTCGGTGTAGCAAATAGTTAAGCGCAATATCGTTTTGTGCATTTTTTATAGATACATAGCCTATTAAAAAACTTTTAAGTAGGCTGGTATTTGGTAAATTATCTAAATAGGCAATAATTTTTTGCTGATTATTCTTATTTTTTACAGCTTCGGTTTGTGCAAAAGCGTAAAAAAATATAACCTCGTCTCGGTAAAAATTATAGTTAGATTTCGGTAATACCGCAATTAAATATTCTAAGTCTTTAACGCCATTTGCAACGCTACCGTTTAAACCAACGGTTTTTAAAATGCCTTGCAAATTTGATGGCACAGCACCCAAAACTATGTTTATAATGGCTTTACCTTTTTTATTTGGCAAAAAATTAGGAAACTTTTTAGTGTTATCATTCAATAAATCATCGGCATTGTTAATATCCCAGGCTGCCGAGAAATAATCTTGAAACTTTCCCTTTAGCAATGCCCACTGTATGTTTATTTCGGCTTGTGCAAAAAGATAATAAGGAGAATTTTCATCCTGATTGTCTAATAAATTTAACCTGATGCTTTTATTCTTTTTTAACTTATCGTAATCGGCTTTACTTTCTGATGTTAAAATAGTAAAATAATCAACATAATTATCTAACAAAATGGGTATGCCGTTTTCCGGATTTTGTTGTTTTTCTTTGGTAATTAACGTTTTTGCTTCGTTTACCCTAAGTTGCATAATTAGCTGGTAAGCTTTGATACAGTTGGGGTTAAAATCAAAATTTGCTTGGGCCGATAAACTTGCGCAAAATACTAAACCAATAAAGACAAAGATTTTTTTAAAAGTACCAATTATTGATTTTAAAGAAAAGCTATAAGGCAAAATGTATTATTTAGGTTTAAATACAAAAAGCATCCTAATTTTTTAGGATGCTTTTATAAATTTTTAATGTTTTAATTTAAACCAGTTCTTCAACATTAGTTTTGGCAATAGTTTCATCTACCAAAATACGTCCGCAGTGTTCGCAAACAATAATTTTTTTACGTTGGCGAATATCCGACTGGCGTTGTGGGGGTATTTGGTTAAAACAACCCGAGCAAGAATCACGAGCGATAGTAACCACTGCTAAACCATTTTTAAAATTGCCTCTTAAACGGTTGTAAGCAATTAATAAACGTTCTTCTATATTTTCTTTTGCTTTTTCGGCGTCTGCTAATAAATGTTCTTCTTCTTTTTGAGTTTCGGAAGTTAAATTATCTAATTCAACTTTTTTCACTTCTAAATCTTTTTTACGCTCTTCAATTTTTACTAAAGCTTTCTCGTAAATTTCTGTTTTTAGCGTAATATCGTAACCTAGTTCTTTAATTTTTTTCTCGCAAACCATAACCTCTAAGCCTTGAATTTCGATTTCTTTTGCTAAAGCATCAAATTCGCGGTTATTTTTTACGTTATTTTGTTGACCTTCGTACTTTTTTACTAGTGCTTGAGATTCTTTAATTGAGTTTTTACGCATTACAACGGCATCCTCAAAATCATCTAATTCGGTTTTAATTTTTTGGATACGGGTTTCTAAACCAGCAACATCATCCTCTAAATCGGCTACTTCCATTGGCAATTCGCCACGTGTTTGTCTAATTTTATCAACTTGCGAATGTATGCTTTGTAATTCGTATAAAGCTTCTAACTTTTGTTCGATTGTTTGTTCCATATTAAACCAAATATTTTATGGGGTTTGTATTAATTTTTGTTAAGCGGACTGCAAAAGTAGGGAATTTATTTGTAATTATTTGCATTAACAATTCTTGTGTAAACTGTTCGCTTTCGTAATGGCCAATATCGGCAATTAAAATTTTGTTATCAGCATCAAAAAACTCGTGGTATTTAAAATCGGCCGATACAAAAACATCGGCCTTAGCCGCCAAGGCATTGCCTAATAAAAAACTTCCCGAACCACCACAAACTGCTACCGTTTTAATTTTTTTGTTTAATAAATTAGTGTGTCTAATCACGTTTACGTTCATTTTATCTTTAAGTGATATTAAAAACTCTTCCTCTGTAACTTCATTAGGCAATTGCCCAATTAAACCCGAGCCTACTTGTTGGTGTGTATTGTTTAAAGTATAAATATCGTAAGCAATTTCTTGATACGGATGGTTGCTACGCATAGCTTGCAAAATTTGTGCAGTTAAATGGTTCTCAAAAATCACTTCAATTTTTGTTTCGGCTTCGTAGTGTTGTACATTTTTTTCGCCTACAAAAGCATTGCTTAAATTATTGCCCTTAAAAGTGCCTATACCTTGGGTGTTAAAGCTTGCTTCGCTATAATTGCCAATATTGCCTGCATCAGCATTAAAAAGGGCTTGCCGTAAAGCATCGGCGTAAGCCAAAGGAACAAATACCGCTAACTTATTAAGCAAACCTGTTTTAGGTGCTAAAATTTTGCAATTTTGAAGATTAAGTTTTTGGGCAATTTTACCGTTAACCCCATTTAAAACACTATCTAAATTGGTATGCGTTGCATAAATTGCTATGTTATTTTGTATGGCTTTTATAATTACACGCTCTACATAATTTTTACCCGTAATTTTTTTTAAGCCATTAAAAACTATGGGGTGGTGCGCAATAATTAAATTAGAATTGGTAGCAATAGCTTCATCAACAACAGCTTCTATACAATCTAAACAAATTAAAGCTTGGGTAATTTGTGTATTTAGGTTGCCAACAATTAAGCCTGCATTGTCGTAACTTTCTTGGTAGCTTAAAGGTGCATATTGTTCTAAAAATTGGGTAAGCTCACTTATTTTCATATTTGGTTATTGCTTTTATTAAAGATTTAAAATTACAATTATTATGCTCTAGATATTTAACAGCATACAATTAATGCCATGTAGAATTACAGATGTTCATTTTTAATCTTATCAACTAAATATTGCAAAAACCAAAGCTAAATGCTCTGCTATTTAAGAGTGTTTTCCTTATATGCTAAAATAATGAAGTTTGCTCTATTTTCTTGGGATGGAATGTACCAATAATTACAAATGGATTTGGTGCTCTAAGGTGGTGGACTCTAGTTGTTCCTAAGAATAAATATAAGTCTTTCGTTTTTGCAAAGTCATCGAAATATTTTTTCTTAACATCTGCACAAGCTTTTGTCTCATCGCCTTCGTGTCGTCTTAAACAATTCCAATATAGTTGACCAATTTCCCAATCTTCAATCATTAAAGTTCTTTCCTTTCCATCTTCACTTTTGAATTTATATGAAAATTTGTATGGTAGTTTTTTAACTACTTCAAATGGGTTGTCTGAATTTTTAAAAAGGTTAAGTTGCTGGGCATTTGCTTTGAGTTGAGCTAATTTCTCTTTATCCCAATCTCTTTCTGACTTTTCAATTTCAAAGCTTAGTATTTCAGTGGGCTTAAAAACGGCAAGCGAAGTATATTTTTTCGGGTCTTTTGCATCCGCAATTAAGTCAGTCATGTTGGTATGTACATTTTTGAGTACAATTTCTTTTCTAAGTCTCCAACTATCTTCGGTTCCTAAATGGTCAACGATGTTAAACGCTATTTCTATTGATTTTGGTTTATGGCTTTCAGAACGGAAGTCTGAATTATTCTTTACAAGGTCAACTTCAATCCAATCATATTTGCTGTATTGCTTATCGTATTCTAGTTTACGAAATGGAATTGGGTAAACTCTTATCCAACTTCCATCTTCAAGAAAACCTGCAGTGCAAACAAGTTCGTCATACTTGCTTGAAAGAGTAGGGTATGTTTTAACAGCAATTAGAACTTTGGTTAATGCCATACACTAAATGTGTTTTAATTCATAATTCCATTCAGGTAGAGATATAATTGCTTCAGCTAAATGTTTTCTATGGCATTGGCAAATATTCGCTTCAAAGCAAGTTAAAGCAATTCTTTTTTTCATTTTTAATAAGTTTAAGATTTCTTGTTGTTGGCTTGTAGTTTTCTTTAAATTTTGTGTTTTGTAAATTTCAAAAAGATTGTCGTAATCGGTTTGTGTTTTTAATTCCTGTCTTTGGTTAGATTGAATACCAACTTCTGGTATGTGCAAATATTCAATGTTTAAGCTGGCACAAAAAGTTTTTAATTGTGTTTTTGAAAAACCAAATTTCATACTTAGAGCATTGTTTCTAACATCCACTAAAACCTTTACGTCATTTTTAATCAACCGATTTAAATACTCTTCTAACGAAATCCCTTCGTATCCAATAGTATAAAGTATTGTATTAGAATTGATTGGTTTAGCTTTTAAAACCTTAGCATATTGTACTTCATTTAAAATTTCTTTTGCCCTAACGCTATTTATAGCATAATACTGGTAGTTTAAGTAAGTGAATTTCATCAAAGAATTTGTTGTTAACTTTCCATAAGTGGTTTTAATATCAAACCATATTTTTTTATCATTGTCATTAAGCGTTTGTACATAGTCAATTGAGCAGATTTTTGTAAAACTTGTTTGGTCTTCCGATAATTGCCCATGTTTAACCATCGCTGTAAGGTCGGCATTAGCTGAAAATGAATAGCAGCCGTACTTATAAGGCACAAAATCATAATCAGTCTTGATTTGTCTATTTGAAAACAAAAAAAGCAGTTTTTGCAATGATATTTTAGGCAAATGCCCGTCAAATGCTTGCATCAAGGCTAATATGATTTTTCGTCTATAAAACATGTTACGAAGGTACGCAAATACTCTTTATGGTTTAAATGAAAGCTGAAATAGGTGAGTTAATTTGAGGGTTGTGTTGCCGAGTTCTGTTGGGTGTCGAACGCATTGCAGTAAATACATAGATTTGCTAATAACATATTGCTTTTTTAGATGTCTGATTTTATAAAAAATGGGTACTTCTAAATTCGCCACCTTTAATTAATTGAGAATTAAAATTTACCTGTTCACTATTAATTTAACATCTTACGTTTGCGTAAGGGATTGCAGCGGTTAGCCTTTTTGTTGCCACAATCCCCCACCGGGGGTTAGGGGCAATAAAAAGCTATAAGTGTAAAGCCCGACCCCATTTTTCGGGGTTACGCCCAAAATATTTTAAAACCTGTCAGCCTTTATTTAATTACATTTGTTTACAATTTCCAAAGATTAAAATACAAAAATGACAAAAAAACTTTTCCTTTTAGATGGTATGGCTTTGATATACCGAGCCCATTTTGCGTTAAGTAAAAACCCTAGATTTACCTCTTCGGGCATAAATACATCGGCCGTTATGGGATTTACCAACACACTTTTAGAGATTTTAAAAAAGGAAAACCCTACACATATTGCTGTAGTTTTTGATACCGCCGCCCCAACCGAACGTCACACCGATTTTGAAGCGTATAAAGCACACCGCCAGGCTATGCCCGAAGATTTATCTAAAGCCCTGCCCTACGTAAAAAAAGTAATTGAAGGATTCAATGTACCCGTTATAACTTTCGATGGTTTTGAAGCCGACGATATTATTGGCACTTTGGCAAAACAAGCAGAAAAAGAAGGGTTTACCGTTTTTTGTATGACACCCGATAAGGATTTTGCACAACTTGTTTCCGAAAATATTTTTGTGTACAAACCCAGCCGTATGGGTAACGACATTGAAATTATGGGTATTCCCGAGGTTTTGGCCAAATGGGAAATTGAACATGTACACCAAGTTATAGATATTTTGGGCCTTTGGGGCGATGCCGTTGATGGCATACCGGGCATACCGGGCATTGGCGAAAAAACCGCTAAATTGTTGATAAAACAATACGGGTCGATGGAAAACATTATTGCCAACAGCCACGAATTAAAGGGTAAACAGCGTGAAAATGTAGAGGCTTTTAGCCAGCAAGGTTTACTTTCTAAAAAACTGGCTACTATTATTTTAGATGTGCCTGTAACATTTTGCGAAAAAACTTACTTATTAGAAAAACCTAACAAAGAAATTTTAGAACCGCTATTTGCGGAGTTAGAATTTAGAACTATTGGCCGTAGGGTTTTTGGAGATGATTTTAACGTTGCCGATGCAAAACCGGTACTCGCAAACGCCCAAATGGATTTGTTTGGTAGCCCAGTTGCTTCTGCACCTAAAGAAAATAAATCAACTTATACCGCTCCCGAAGTTGAAGGAGGCAAAAACATAAATAATGTAGCTCACAATTATCTTTTGGTGCAAAATCCCGAAGAAATTGCGGATTTAATAGTCCAACTAAACACTCAAAAATCATTTTGTTTTGATACCGAAACTACCGGTACCGATGCCAATACTTGCGAATTAGTTGGCCTTTCGTTTTCGTTTAAAATGGGCGAAGGTTTTTACATACCCGTTGCTGCTAACCAAGCCGAAGCTACAAAAACAGTGGCTTTATTTAAGACTGTTTTAGAAAACCCCGCTATTGAAAAAGTAGGGCAAAACCTAAAATACGATATTATGGTGTTAAAAAACTATGGCATAAACGTAAGTGGTAAATTGTTTGATACCATGTTGGCGCATTATGTAATAGACCCCGATACCCGCCACGGTATGGATGTTTTGGCGGAAAATTATTTGGGTTACACGCCTGTTTCCATAGCCGAACTTATAGGCAAAAAAGGGAAAGGTCAAGGCAATATGCGTGATGTGGAGATTGATATTGTAAAAGAGTATGCGGTAGAAGATGCCGATATTACCTTACAGCTAAAACAAGTCTTTGAGCCTTTGTTAAAAGCTGCCGATGGCGAAAAACTGGTACACGAAATAGAAAATCCGCTTGTATATGTGTTGGCAGATATGGAACGTGAAGGTGTGCGCATAAATATTGATCAATTAAATCTATACTCTAAAGAGTTAGAAATAGAGATAGTAAGGTTAGAAAAAACGGTGTACGAAAAAGCAGGTGTTAAATTTAATTTGGCAAGTCCTAAGCAATTAGGCGAAGTACTTTTTGATAAATTAAAGCTAGACGATAAAGCAAAAAAAACCAAAACTGGGCAGTACCAAACTGGCGAAGATGTATTGCAACTATTGGCCAATAAAAGCGATATTGTAAAAGATATTATAGATTTTAGGCAGTTGCAAAAATTAAAATCAACTTACGTAGATGCCTTGCCTTTGATGATAAACCAGCATACAGGCCGGGTACATACTTCGTACAACCAAGCTGTTGCGGCCACGGGCCGACTAAGTTCTAACAATCCAAATTTACAAAATATCCCTATCCGTACCGAACGAGGGCGTGAGGTGCGCAAAGCGTTTATACCACGAGACGAAAACCACGTATTGCTATCCGCCGATTATTCGCAAATAGAATTACGCATTATTGCTGAAATTAGTAAGGAAGAAAATATGTTGGATGCCTTTATTAATAAACTGGATATACACATCGCCACAGCTGCAAAAGTTTATGGTATTGCATTAGAAGAGGTAACTAGCGAACAACGTCGAAATGCTAAAGCGGTAAATTTTGGGATAATTTATGGTCAATCGGCTTTTGGTTTGTCGCAAAGTTTAAACATCCCCCGTAAAGAAGCCGCCGAAATTATTGAAAACTATTTTTTGCAATACCCTGGCATAAAACGTTATATGGCCGATACTATGAATTTTGCTCGAGAGAACGGCTATGTAGAAACCTTAATGGGGCGCAGGCGTTATTTGCGAGATATAAATTCGGCAAACGCAACCGTACGTGGCTATGCCGAGCGAAATGCTATAAATGCACCCATACAAGGCTCGGCAGCCGATATGATAAAAATTGCGATGATACACATCCATCAAGATATTAAAAGCCAAAATCTTCAATCTAAAATGACTATGCAAGTACATGATGAGCTTGTTTTTGATGTTTTAAAAACCGAGGTTGAAGCAATGAAAACCATAATTAGCCACCGTATGAAAACCGCAATTAAAACTTTGGTTCCTATTGAAATTGAGATTGGCGAGGGGAGTAATTGGTTGGAGGCGCATTAATTTGGGATTAATAACCTGAATTTGGATTAATATAATTTGATTTTTATTGGTTTAAGCAACATTTCGGGCGTTTTAACACGCTGTCCGCTATATCTTTTTATCAATTGCGGTTGGCTTAAGCCAACCGCAATTGATAAAAAGGATGCCGCTGCCATCGTTAACGCCTTATCATCCTCATAAAACTCCTATTTTTAAATACATAAAACAAAATAATAAACGAACTCAGGTTAAGAAGTAAAATATTAAATTTTATTATAGAAGCAGCGTGTTATCCCCCTAGCCCCCGAAGGGGGAATAACCCGTAATAAATTGTTGGTTAGTAAATTATGAGCATTTCTGTAAAAAAAATTTGCCTTATTTTGTCTAAATGATAGTTAAACCGACCCAAATCGAAAAATATTTATTTTGAAAATCTTGTGATTATAATTTATCCTTTTGATTCTTCGTCAGAAACTGTGGTATAGAACTAAATTCAATTGCCATTATAACAGGTGTGCAATCGGGGACGGCCTAGCTGTTGTTTGGAAAGGGATGCCAATAAATTTTTTGTAGAAAATAACATAAAGTAAAACCAAGCAAGACGCAGCGTGTTGCACAAACGTTGTTAAAGCACCATCTTTATTGCCACGCCTCGAATTGCGCCGTTAAAAATTTATTGAGCATACCCCGACAAAACAAAAGCAAGCCTTGCCTGCCTGCCGGACAGGCAGGATTCTTTGGTTCTTTTCTCATCAAGGAGAAAGAACATAAAAAAATGCCTATTAATTTTTACACCATTTATGTTTAAACCCTCTGACACAAATGACTAAGAAACTATGTTTTACCCATTAAAACAATTTGAATTTTAACTTTACTAAACCTATTTTAGCACAATATTATAAAAACAAAAAAAATGCAATACGACGTTATCGTTATCGGGTCTGGCCCTGGAGGTTATGTAGCAGCCATTAGGTGTGCGCAATTGGGTATGAAAACCGCCATTATAGAAAAATATAATACCCTTGGTGGTACTTGCTTAAATGTAGGTTGCATACCATCAAAGGCACTTTTAGACTCGTCGGAGCATTACCACAATGCCGCACATACTTTTGAGGCACACGGAATTGAGCTAAAAAACCTAAAAGTAAACCTGCCGCAAATGATAAAACGTAAAAACGAAGTGGTTGAGCAAACTACGGGCGGCATTACGTATTTAATGAAAAAAAATAAAATCGATACCTATTACGGTATGGGTTCATTTGTAGATAAAAACACCGTTAGCATAAAAAAAGCCGATGGTAAAGAAGAGCAAATTACGGGTAAAAATGTAATTATTGCCACAGGCAGCAAACCTACCGAATTGCCGTTTTTAAAAACCGATGGCAAACGTATTATCACCTCAACCGAAGCATTAAATTTAAAAGAAATACCTAAGCATTTAATTTTAATTGGCGGTGGCGTAATTGGGTTAGAACTGGGCTCGGTATATGCCCGTTTAGGTGCAAAAGTTACCGTTGTTGAGTTTATGGATGCCATTATCCCAACTATGGATAAAACCTTGGGTAAAGAATTACAAAAAAGTTTAACCAAATTAGGCATACAATTTTTATTGAGCCATAAAGTAACTGGCGCAACTGTTAAAGGCGAAAAAGTTACGGTAACTGCCGACTCGCCCAAAGGCGAAAAAGTGGTTTTAGAGGGCGATTATTGCTTGGTTGCCGTAGGCCGTACCGCTTACACCGATGGTTTAGCTTTAGATAAAATTGGCATAACTGTTGAAGAACGTGGCAAAAAAATAACTGTTGACGCACATTTAGAAACCAAAGTTAAAGGTATTTATGCCATAGGCGATGTAATTACAGGGGCAATGTTGGCGCACAAAGCCGAAGATGAAGGTACTTTTGTTGCCGAAGTTATTGCAGGCCAAAAACCACATATCAATTACAATTTAATACCCGGCGTAGTTTATACCTGGCCCGAGGTTGCCGCCGTAGGTTATACCGAAGAGCAGTTAAAAGCCAGTGGAACAGCGTACAAAACAGGGTCTTTCCCGTTTAAAGCCAGCGGAAGGGCAAGGGCAAGTATGGATACCGATGGTTTAATAAAAGTTTTAGCCGATGCCAAAACCGACGAAATTTTAGGTGTACACATGATAGGCCCACGAGTAGCCGATGTAATTGCCGAAGCCGTTTTAGCGATGGAATTTAGAGCATCAGCCGAGGATATTTGCCGCATATCTCATGCCCACCCAACTTATACCGAAGCATTTAAAGAAGCTTGTTTAGCAGCTACGGATAATAGGGCGTTGCATGTGTAGGGGGATTTTTGCGATGCTTTGTTATCTCTTGTCTTTTTCGTTTATCTACGAAAAAAAAATAGAGTAAAGCATTGTATTTTAAAGCATTAATTAATAAAAATTGTGGGGCGTGGGGACACGCACCACGGCGGTGGCCAAATTAAATAGCGTTTGCCAATAGGTATTTTAAGTTGAAAATCTAATGGCTCGTCAAAATTGAAAAAGCAAATTTGTAAAATGCCCGATTTAAATAAAATTTATTTGTTTAGGATGACACATATTGAAAATATACCACATATAATTCAAAAAGGGATTACACATTTAACATCTACAAACGCAAATTCTAATTTTGTACCTATTGGTGATAGCAATTTAATTGCCAACCGAAACGATTTTTTATTAAAAAACGGAAGAGGTTTAGGAGAATACATACCTTTTTATTTTGGTGTGCGTACACCAATGTTATATGTAATACAAAAGGGGTTTAATATGGTGTCATCAACCCCTAAAGAACAAATTGTGTATTGTGTGAGTTCTGTTCAAAAAATTATAGACCAGCAATTGGATTTTGTTTTTACGGATGGCCACGCAAAAGATTGCTTTAGTACACAATACGCAGCGGCTGACATACAAAATATTGATGCAATTTTGGATACGAAAGCTATTAATGCAAGGGATTGGATAGACGATAACGACTTGGACTTGAAGCGAAGAAAGCAAGCCGAGTTTTTGGTATTTGGCGATATTGCAATGGATGCAGTTTTGGGTTTCGGGGTTTTAAATGAAAGTGCAAAGAATAGTATAATTGCATTTGGTGCCGATTCCGCGAAAGTTCATATTAGACCAAATTTTTATTTTTAAGGTATGATACATTACACTACAGGTAACTTATTAGACAGCAAAGCCGAGGCTTTGGTAAACACCGTAAACACCTTAGGTGTAATGGGTAAAGGTATTGCCTTGCAGTTTAAAAATATGTTTCCAAATAATTTTAAATTGTATGCTAATGCATGTAAAAATAGTGAAGTTAAAGTGGGTAAACTTTTACTTACCGAAGAAGAAGCATTGTTAACGGGTAAAAAAATCATTGTCAATTTTCCAACAAAAACAAATTGGCGCTTACCATCCGAATACCAATATATTGAAGCTGGGCTAACGGAATTGGTAAAAGTAATTAAAGAAAAAAATATTAAATCTATTGCCATACCGTCTTTAGGTTCGGGAAATGGCGGATTAAATTGGGGTAAAGTAAAACAGATAATAGAAAACCATTTAATAAATATAGATTGTGATATTCATATTTATGAGCCAAGTAACGCTATACAAGAAATCTTAAAAAAAGAAAGAGTTAAACTTACGCCAGCTAGAGCCATGCTACTGTCTGTACTATACGAATTGGTTAGAAATGGGGAATTTGTATCGGAATTTTCATCAGAAAAAATTGCCTATTTTTTGCAACGTTTTGGCGCAAGGGAGACTTTCAAATTAGAGTTTCAGCCCAATTTTTATGGCCCTTATTCGGGCAAAGTAAAACACGTTTTGTATTATTTAAATGGCAGCTACATTATGGGTTACAGTTCAAAAGATAAAAAGCCATTTGAAGAATTGAGCCTAATTCCCGATGCAGAAATAAACGTTATTGAGTACTTAGATAAAGTTGAAAATTATAAAAACAAAACTATAGTTGAAAAAACCAAAAACTTTTTGACTGGTTTTTATTCTCCGTTTGGTTTAGAATTACTTTCAACTATTGATTTTATAATTGTAGAAAAGAATATAACTAACAAAGATGCTATAACAATGGAATTGCAAAACTGGAGCGATAGAAAGAAAACCCTTTTTAACAATCCAAAATTTATTCAAATAGCGCTCGACAACTTAAATTTGCATTTAAATTTTTAGTAATAGCGGTGTGTATAAAAATGCAAAAACTTGATTATAAGATAAAAACCGCAACATTGTTCTCTAAAATTTTATATCGTACCTGTTTTGTATTGCATAAAAACTAAATAAGAGTATGCATAATTATTGAAGCACAATAATAATTTGAAAATGAAATAGATTACACAGCTTTTGTAATAAGTAGAAGTTAACTTTACTAGAAGAATTATCCTAATAAAATGAAAACTGTACAAGAATTAAACGAAAAGAAAATTCCAATTATTCGAATTGATAATTCATTGGAAAAGTATACAAGTATGCCTATTTTTCAGGAAAAAGTGGATAAAGCAAACGAAATGCTAAAAACTGTTGGTTTGCCAAAAAAGTTAATAAAATAAATAATGCTGACAAAAATTGTATAATTGTTTGTTAAAATATTAAAAGAGATATTTTTTAGTTAACAGACATATTTTAGGCTGCCGAGGATATTTGCCGTATTTCACACGCCCACCCAACTTATACCGAAGCATTTAAAGAAGCTTTTTTAGCAGCTACTGACAATAGGGCGTTGCATATGTAGGGGGGTGTTAGTTTAAGATTGACATTGCGATATTTAAATAATTCTAAAGTAGATACAGCTAAATGGACTGGTCATAAATTTTATGGTCACCATTAATTAGAGTTCAAATTTAATTCGTATAATTGGCATATATGGTAGAGAAAAGCATTTTAATTGAAAAAAATCAAATTAGAAATAGTATTATTAATTTCAAAAATGATACTGATGTTCAACAACTTCAATCATTGTATTTTTCTAAATCGTTTTAAGAGATATTATCTATTAGCAGAAGAGAAATAAGTCATAGTTCATTTATTTCTTGGTTATTAGATAATAAAGAAAATCATTCCCTCTCATACTTTTCAATCCGAAAATTTTTAGAAATAATTATTGTGCGATCTTCAATAGAATTAGAAAAAAAGTATACAACTCTATTTAATTCTATTTTAACGGACAATTATTCTATAAAATCTTTAAAAGTTGAAAAAGAAAAAGGATTAGGTAAATTTGGCAGACTCGATATATATATAGAACTTTTACTTTCAATTGAAGATAAAGAACAAAAAGTTAAAATTATAATTGAAAACAAAGTTGAAAGTAAAGAAAGTAATGATCAAACCGATATTTATTATCGATACTTTGAAGAAAAAAATAAAGAAGAGGAGATGAATTTTTATGTTTATTTAACTGCTATCCCTACATTAGAATTAAACCAACTGGATCAACCAGAATGCTGTTGCAAAGAGTTCACTCAAATTAATTATCAAGATTTGGTTGATTATATACTTGAACCAGCATTGAATCAAAACATTTCCGATAAAACAAAATATATTATAAAGGAATATTTAAAATCATTAAGTCAACCATCACTAAACGATGAAACTATTCAACAAAAACAAGGTTTAATTATGGCTTTAGGCAAAGAAGAAAAAGAATTACTTACAAACTTTTGGAAGAAAAACGAAAAATTAATAATGTCTGCGATGTATGCTATAAGTACAGATGATACCCAAGATGAAGAAGTTAGAGAAACAACTAATAAAGCATTAAACGCTTTAAGCTCAAGTAATAGAGATTATAGTACAATCAGTTTATATTTTAACGACAATCTTTTTGCAAATAATTTTCAAAAATCAGATATTGGGTTTAATACAGTAAAATTATTAGATTCAAAAGGTTTAATTGATGAAAATGTATTTGATTTTTTGAGAGAAGATAAAAGTTGTAATTTTCAATTAATAATAACTAAAAAAGAGGTAGCAGAAAAACAATTAAAGAAATATCGTGTAAATGGTAACCCAGAATTGATTTATAATGGTGAAAAATATTATGTTGCAAGAAATTGGGGTAAACAAAACGGTGTTGATAATACTGAAAGATTGATAGAAAAAATAATTGATAAATTTCCAAATATCAAATACTTAAGGAACGATTAAATTTAATTTTGTGCCTACCTAAAAACATTTCAGTTGTTTTTAGGTGGTCACAAAATAATGCAAGGGTTTCCTACCCCCCATTCCTTTTCAAAGCATCTAAATAAATACTACAAACACGCTGTTTTAGTGATTCAGGCTGTATTACTTTTACCGACCAACTTCTTGATAGTATTGCCATTACAAAATCTTCTGTAATTCTTAATCTTAGCTTAAAAGTAATTGTAGTTTCTGTTTCTTCGATTATTTGTTGCGAATGGTGCAATGGAACTGTTTTTAAATAACTTCCATCCGATTTGTCGAATGCTAAAATAACATCTTCCACAGGGTAAATTTCTGATGAATAAATGCCAAAGCTGTTTTCGAATTTTGCGCTTATATTAACTTCCTTGTCTTTTTTAAACTTCTGCTGTAAATCTATAAAATCACTAATTCTGTCTAATGCAAAAGTTTTTATCTCCAATTCGTTTTGCATCTTGCCAACAACATACCATTGTGCTTTTAGCAACTTAATTGCATAAGGCTCTAAAACCCTTTTTGAAGTGTCGTTTTGCAAGTATTTTTTATATTCGAATGATACCCTATGCGAATTTCTTATTGCCCTAATTAATCTAATCAAATATTCAGTTCCTTTATTGCTATATTTTTCGGTGATGATGATATCTTGTAATCCACTATCGGCATTCAGGGCATTTAAAATATCAAATGGCTCTAATAGTTGCTCAATATCCAAACCTACGTAATCATTTTTTTCAATTTCATATCCTTTTTGTTTCGAATAAATAATCATCAAATTAAAAGGGGCATCTCTAAGTACGCTTAAATCTCTGTCTATGGTTCTTTCAGTAACTCGAGAATAATCTCTTAAATCTTTCAACTCTAAATTGGTAATAGCTAATAATTCCTTTTTAGTGTAGCTTTTGCCCGATTTTAATTTTCGGATGATGATTAAAAGTCTGGTTAATTGCTGAAGTGTAGTCATGTTTAAATAAGTTTTAAATTAAAAATATACACCGACGTATGATGGTGAACATAGTATATTAATTTGTAGAAAATAAAAATACTAAAGTATGGAAATTCAACGAAGTTATAGGTTTGAACCTGATGTATGGATAAAGGGAATATACAGAGGAAATGAAATTATAGGCAGAACTTTTACACAAAACAGCAAAAAGCTTGTGGTAATAATTGAGAGTTTAGCTTTAAGGAGGATTGTAAAATTTGAGTTGATAGAAAATATAAAAAAAATCAATTTTAATTTTAAACGACCTCAAATTATTTGCTCGCTAGAAAACAAAATCCGCTTAACAATCTTCGAAAAACACATTTTAAGAACCTTAAATTCAATTAATAAATAAAAACATGAAAACACAAAATCTTTTTACTTTCCTTTTTGCAACAGTTATTTTAATAGGATGCAGCAATAAACAGTCGGACAAAAATACATCGAAAGATGCAAAAAATGTACCCGATGTAGAACAAGACATTCTTGTAAACGACAGCGTAGATGCTGAATTACCTACTGAAAGCAATAATGAAAATTGGGGTCAAATGCTTGATGATTACGAAGCTTATGTAACTGAATATGTAACGCTTTATAAAAAAGCTTTAAAAGGCGATGCTGAAGCTTTGTCTGCCTATCCCGAATTGTTAGAAAAAGCAGAGAACTTACAAAATAGTATGCAAGAGGCCGAAAAAAACAAATCGTTAAGTAGTTCTCAGCTAAAGCGAATGGCAAAAATACAGGTAAAAATGTTGGAAGCAATGCAGAGTAATTAAGGAAAAATAAAAATTAATGCTTTCGGGATTCACATAGAAGACTACTGACTAAATATTGCAGAATAGCTAGAATTCGACAAAGTTTTTGAGGATATATAGCCAAAATAGGTTAAAAAAACAAAAATATTTCCGTAGAAAGCTATAATAAAAAAGTACAAAATTCAGCAATTAATAATCTGTGGTAATCAAAAGGTACTTAGGTTGAGCGTGTTAATTGCTTGCATTTGTACTGATAAAAAACTAATCACACTTAAACTAAAACAAAAAAAAATGAAAATATTGAAAATTAACATCATGGTTAAAAAATATCTATTAGTAATAATTATGCTAATAACAACAAACTTATTTGCACAAGTTAGGCCAAAATATATACCAAATAATGGGAATATTGCAGATAGTGATTGGAGTTCAATCGAAGATTTCGATAATTTCGTAACCAGGCTATCAAAAACTTGTGAAGCAAGAAAAATTATTGAACAAGAAAACGCTAACAGATATTTAAAATCCTCTATTAATATACTTTTAGCAAAAAATTACCAAAATGAACTTAATAAAGTTCCAGTAGATGAAAATCAATATAATGAAGATGTTAAAAAATTACAAATTAAATACGAGTATAAATTGGTTGAATTAGAAAGTATGTGTTTAGATGAGCAATCTAAAAATATTAAATATCGAGAGGAGTTAGTAAGTTATTTCCGTGAAGTAAAATTAAATGAAGAGCGTGAAGAAGCTGAACGTGAGAGATTAGCAACCGCTAAAATTGAAGAGGAAGAAAATGAACGTGTTGAAAAAGAAAAAAAAGAACAAATCGCCATTATCGAATATGCTAAAAAAGCACAGAAAGTTTTAAATTCTACAGAATATAAAACTTGGAAAGCAAAGTATTTCTCAATAATAAGATCCGCTGATGTAAATAAATTAACCATTGATAACCTGATAAAAAAATATTCATTCAGAAATAATTTCGGTCATAAGGTATGGGATCAAACAGATTTATCAAAACAAGATAGAATAACCTATGATAAAAATTGTGCTGCCATTAAACGAAAAATTGATGCTGTGAATAATCTTCAAGAAATTGGTAACAACGCTGAATTTGAAAAATACTACTTTAATAGTATTAAAGACCCCTCTTCTAGTAAAGGCGTTGAATTTGATATATTAAGAAATTATTATAACACTCATAAAATATATTAAGAATTAACAGGAACGAAATTTTGCAATAAAATAAATAGTGATTATAAAACTTAGTATAACGGTTTATTAGGGTTACAAAAAAAATGTGGGTCGTGGAGACACGACCCAAGGCGGGGGAATTGCAAAAGTGGGTTTAGGCACTTCCTCCCCAATTTCTTAAAACCTTTGTTAGCCCTCGTTGCGGTTTTCAAGTTAGGAAGTTTAAATTTTAAAACATTAAAATAAATGAAATTAATAGCACTTGGCGACACTCACGGTAGAACAGATTGGAAACTAGCAGTTTCTATTACTGAATTTGATAAAGTAGTATTTATTGGAGACTATTTTGACACTCACGAAGATATTACGCCTGAACAGCAAAAATTAAACTTTGAAGATTTAATAGAGTACAAAAAAGCCAATATAGATAAAGTGGTTTTGCTTTTTGGTAACCACGATTACCATTATTTGAGAACTGTAAATGAAACTTATAGTGGATTTCAAGAATTACACTGTACAGATATTGCAGAAATGCTACACAAAGCGTTAGATGCTGGTTTAATGCAAATGTGTTTAATTGAAGATAACTACATTTTCAGCCACGCAGGCGTAACAAAAACTTGGTTAAAAAATACTGGATATACAGGGGAAGAAGACCTTTTGGAATTATTTATAAATGAATTATTTAAGTATCATCCATTAGCGTTTGGGTTTACAATTGGCGTAAACAATTGCCCTTATGGTGATGATGTTTGTCAAACCCCGATTTGGGTTCGTCCACAAAGTTTGGAAGCCGATTGTTTAGATAATTTTATTCAAGTTGTTGGGCATACTACACAAAAGCAATTAAAGGTTATCGACAATAAAATAGTTTTGATTGATACTATGGGAATGTCTGGTCAATTTCTTTGTATTATTGATGGGAAAATGTCCGTTTTGGAACTGTATCGTATCAATGGGGTATAACTAAATATGTGAAACTTTATAAAAAAGCCCTCTTTATCCTTAGAGTTTGCGTAGCGCTCAAAGAACTTGTTTTCTTTATCCACGTAGGTAAGGTTAGATGATAGCAAACAAAACCTCTATAAAAAACTAAAGCTGGTTTCATCACCAACACAAGTTTGGGAGAGGAGGAACCAGCATCACGATGCAAATATAGCCTTAATTCGGTTTAGTGCAAATTTCTTTGCAAATTTGCAATACTTTATGACAGAACAACAGCTAAAATATTATTTATCAAGCCCACGATTTAACGTATATCTTGCCCAAACGAATAACAACTTTAACAAAGCCTACCTGCTTTACAAAGCTAACATCGAACTTTCAGAAGCATTCTACCCCATTTTGTCTCTATTGGAAGTAAGTTTAAGAAACGCTATAAACGAAACTTTGAAGCTGCATTTTAATGATTCGTACTGGTTTAAGAATAGTTTGCCTCTAGAGTTCTTGCCATTTGTTTCAGATGCAATACAGAAATTAACAGCACAACGTAAAAGCATAACAGCAGATAAAATAATTGCTGAACTTAACTTTGGATTTTGGAATCGGCTGTTTAACCGACATTACACAGGTTTATTATGGAAACCATTAAGGTTAATATTTCATAATACACCAAAAAATTTAAGACAACGAGATACAATTGCAGACGTATTATATCGCATCAGAACCTTAAGAAATAGAATTTATCATTACGAACCAATCTTTGGCAAATTACAGGACTTAGAAAACCAATACAATGAAATGCTAACACTTCTTATATGGTTAGACAAAGACCTACCAAATTTGCTCACTGACATTGACCGCTTTAATGACATTTTGAGAAAGGCAAAAGCAATATAGCCCGATTTACATCAAACCCCTTTATCCTTAAACTTAGCCTAACGCTCTAAAAAATTTTCAAATACCTTGAAGTCCCCATACTCCAACATTTTAAATTTATCAAGAGATTGGAATTTCGAAATCCCTTTATCCTTAATTTAGCGTAGCGTAAAAGCATATCATCAGCTTATAAAAGTGTGAATTATGTAAAATATTTTAATAATTATGCAAAAATCCATGTTTTGAGTTCATTAATTTTGTATGATGGATAATATTGTTCATTATAAATATCTGTAAAATGAAAAAATTATTACGTAGATCAATTATTGTTATTGCTCTATTACTTATCTCGAAGATGAATTTCGGTCAGCCTAAGCTAAAAAGCGCTGGTAATTTTGTGGTTTTCACTTCAACTGGTGCTGTAAAAAATGTAGGTAATTCCCATCTAACTGGTAATGTTGGTGCCATAAATGGTGCAGTAGATGTTGGAATAAATATAGATGGCGTTATGCATGTAGACGATGGCGCCGCAACAACTGCTGCACAAGATTTGTTAAGCACATACAACGATTTAAATATGCGTACACCTACGGCACCGCCGTTATCTCCAGTAATAGGAAACAATACATCACTAACAGCAGGGGTTTATAGAATAAATGAAGCTGCTGGTTTTTTAAATGGAAATTTAACATTAGACGGTAATGGCGATCCAAATGCATTGTTCATTTTCCAAATTAAAGGTACATTCAACACCTCTGCCAATAGTAATGTGATTTTAATTAACAAAGCGGTTGCTTGTAATGTATTTTGGGTAACAGAAGGTGCAGTTGACATAGGTCCTGGAACAATTATGAAAGGAAATGTGATTGCCGACAATTCGGCTTTAAATATTGGTTCAGATGTAAATTTGGAAGGAAGGTTTTTTTCAACTAATGGTGCCATTAGCTTTACCAATTTAACGGCTTATATGCCTTTGGGTTGCTCGGTACCAATACTAAACGGACCATCTGCACCTGTAATTGGTTCAACAGTTTGTTATGCCTTGTTTTCAAAAAGTGGACCTGTGACCAACTCAGGAGCAGGAACTACAAGTATTACAGGAGATGTTGGAACCAATTTTGGAGCAACAGCAGGTTATGAAGCTTCAAATGTAAATGGGACAATACACAGTATTCCTAACGCATCCACCCAAGCAGCGGGAGATGATTTACTTGTATTCAATAATTATTTTAACAATTTAGTTACAGATATTCAGTTATTATATCCTGCATCTTTTGGCAGTGGACTGGTGCTTACGCCACATACTTATCTTTTAAACGGCGCTACCACACTTACTGGAACAGTAACTTTAAATGCTCAGAATAACCCGAATGCAATATTTGTAATTAAGGTAAACGGCCCGTTTACTACCATTTCATCTGCTAAGGTATTATTGATAAATGGAGCCCAAGCAAAAAATGTATATTGGAAAGTTACAAGTGCTGTAGATATCAGTACCCTTTCCGACTTTAAAGGAACTGTAGTAAGCAATGCTGCTATTAATTTTGGTGCTGGTAGTATTTTAGAAGGAAGAGCATTAACAACAAATGGAGCTATAACTACAAATTCGGTAACCGCAGCTGTAACAGCTGGATGTGCTACACTTCCTATTACTGGGTTATACTTTAACGGCAAAGTTAATCAGGGCAATGTTACACTTGAATGGGCAACTGCAAGTGAAATAAATAATAATTATTTCGATCTATTTAAATCAACTGATGGCTTAAACTACCAACACTTAGCTAATATAAAAAGCTTGGGAAATAGCAACAGCACTCAGAAATATTACTTTATAGATAAATATCCTACTAAAGGCAACAATTATTACAAATTAGTACAAACAGATTTAGATGGTACACAAAAACAAATTGGCGTTAAAACAGTAAAGTTTGATTTAGACCAGTCTGGTAGTTTAAGTGTATATCCCAACCCTGTTACTGATAATTTGAACATTGGTTTTGAAGCTGGCAAATATGATACTATGAAAATTTCGGACCTATTAGGCAGGACTATTATTTCAAAATCGATCAACAAAAAAGATAAATATCTAACTATTAACGTACAAAAATTATTTTCTGGTAGTTATATGATTAACCTTAAGGGTAATGGTGGTTTTGTTTCAAAGCAGTTTATAAAAAACTAAGCAATTTTAATCTTGATTAATAAATTCTAATGATGAGCCCGATATTTTATCGGGCTCATTTTGTTTTATATTAATCCAACAAATAAGTCAAGAAATTCTCGTTATGAATAACCTGAGTAGTTTTAGGATTACGCTGTCTCATTAAGTGTGTAAGTTAAAAAGTTGGGATTTTATAATTTCATTCTTGGGTGCAAAATGAGCATAAATTGGTTTAGAATAATACCCGAATTATGAATTGGCATAGTCCATTTTTTGGTTGTTTCTCTTAGTGCCAAAAACACGGCCTTCATTACAGCATCGTGGGTTGGTAAAGACATTTTATTTTTGCTATACTTTCTTATTTTCCCATTCAAGTTTTCTATCAAACTGGTAGTTTAAATGATTTTACGGATTTTTAGGGGTGTCTTTTCCTGAAATGAGTTTTCCCCTTTATCCTTAGTTTAGCGTAGCCCTCTATGGATTTTCTAATCCGTTGGAGTCCCCTGCCTCCCATAATTTAAATTTATCAAAAGTGTGGAGTTTGGAAACTCCTTTTTATTTTCCCCTGTGGAATTCTACAGTTAGTAATTTTGTCTAAATGTGTTTTTATATTTTTAGCACCAATATTAATGGCCTAAAACAAGAGAATCGGGTTAATAGTTGTACTATTAACCCGATTCTCTTGTTTTACAGTTTCAAATTTAATTTACAAATTTTGGTAACTTAAATCTGTAATTGTTAATTTCTGTTGATGGCTGTTGCTGTAATATTGTTATTGGCATCAATAGCTATATCATAATTATAACAGGTGCTTAATTCCACAATTTTAACATAAGGCTTACTATTAACATCTATCGTAAAAGTTATTAAACCTGCTGCATAACTGCTGTAAGCAGATGAAGTTCCTGGGTCAACGTTGTTAATGTTCTCTGTGTTGCCATTAGAAGTTTTAATTTGCACACTTGCTTTTTGTGTGCCATTATTAATAATTCTGGCTTTAGGGTTTTCTCCCTTGCATTTTTTGCAACCATTCATTGTAATTAAAAATAGTCCTGCTATTAGAAGAGTTACTAAAAATTTAAAATTTTTCATTTTTTTTTGTAAAATATTTCCTACTCGTTTGGCTTTTCGGCACTGCCCCGTTATAATATGGTATCTGGTCTCCATTGTTATTTGTAATGTACATAAAATACCCCAATTAGTACTATGTTACATTAATAGCTAATTTAATTTTCAATACCTTAATAAACAACAACTTAATATCCTTTTTATTATTTTGTATTGTTTCGATTGAATGGAAAGATTGAAAAATTGAAGAGAAATTGTCCTAAAAGATTGCCTAGCTCTAAATCCCAATCTTTTTATTGCACACTCAATATGTTTAATTAAAATTGTTAGCAATAATTTGTAAAAATGAAATCATACACCAAACACTTTAAAAGATTATTGTTTATGGCTTGTGTAACGGCGGTTTCGGCTCTGGCTCTTGTATTGTTAAGCTTTTTCAGCGTCACTTATGAGAGGTAAATAAGTAAAGTTTTAAATTGTAAGGTTTGGTTGTGCTACTCTTACTCCGCAAATGCGGATATGACTGCAATGGTTACATTTAATTTATAGCGTTAAATCAAAGTATTAATTGCGGTAAAAACCTACCCAACACTTTCCGCCAAAAAGGATGAAATAGTTTGTACAATAATAAATGTGCTAATTATCAATGGGTAAATTGAAATAGTTAACCCCTTAGTAATATAAAGATTTTTTCTACCTTTTTTTAGAATTGCCTTACACACAAAAAAGGAATTAAGCTTTTGCCTAATTCACTTTTTATAAACAACTTTGTAAGTTCTTATTGGTTTACAAACCTTTTGCCGTTAACTTTACGTTCGTTTTCGGTAAGGTAAATTTTACGTAAACGTATGCTTAAAGGCGTAACTTCAATATATTCATCAGCTTGAATATATTCCATACATTCCTCTAAAGAAAACTTAATGGCTGGTGCAATACGTGTATTATCATCAGTACCCGATGCTCTCATATTTGTTAACTGCTTACCTTTGGTGATATTGATTACTAAGTCGTTATCGCGAATGTGTTCGCCTAAAACCTGTCCTTCGTAAATATCAACTCCTGGATCAATAAAGAAACGACCTCTATCTTGCAATTTATCTATTGCATAAGCGGTAGTCATACCTTTATCCATTGATATTAAAACGCCATTTAAACGGCCAGGAATTGGGCCTTTCCAAGGTTCGTAATCTTTAAAACGGTGCGCCATAATTGCCTCTCCCGCTGTAGCGGTTAAAACATTGTTACGTAAACCAATAATACCACGGGCGGGAATTTCAAATTCTAAATGTTGTAAATCGCCTTTAGGCTCCATAATCAACAAATCGCCTTTACGTTGGGTAACCAATTCAATTACTTTACCAGCAACTTCGCCAGGTACATCAACAATTAGGGTTTCAACAGGTTCGCATTTAACGCCATCAATCATTTTAACAATAACTTGTGGCTGGCCAACTTGCATTTCGTAACCTTCGCGGCGCATAGTTTCGATAAGTACCGATAAATGCAAAATACCACGACCGTAAACTAAATAAGAATCTGGTGATTCGGTTTCAACAACCTTTAAAGCCAAGTTTTTTTCCATTTCTTTAAACAAACGCTCACGCAACCTTTGCGATGTTACAAATTTGCCTTCTTTACCAAAAAATGGAGAGTTGTTAATTGTGAACAACATATTCATGGTTGGCTCATCAATATGGATAACTTCTAATTGCTCGGGGTCGTTAAAATCGGCAATGGTATCGCCAATATCAAAACCATCAATACCTACAACTGCACAAATATCACCTGCCGAAACTTCGGTAGCTTTAATTTTACCTAATCCTTCAAAAGTGTATAATTCTTTAATTCTTGATTTTACAATTTTACCATCGCGTTTTACTAACGAAACGGGTTGGTTTTCTTTAACTGTACCACGGGCAACACGGCCTACGGCAATTCTTCCCACAAAAGAAGAATATTCTAAGGATGTGATTTGCATTTGCAAAGTTCCTTCAGA
>JAYULE010000158.1:0-2350 GCA_043763845.1 Sphingobacteriales bacterium | reverse complement strand
CACTCATATAGGTAAACGAAACCACCAAAACGCCGCCCACACCAAAGCCACTAAAAAATCTGTACAACACCAAAGTTTCCCAGTTTGGGGCAAAGCCAGTTAAAATAGTTGCCAAGGCGTAACACAAAATCGCCATTAATAATGCTTTTTTTCGACCTAAACTATCGCTTAAAATTCCCCAAGAAAAGCCACCAAATGCCCAACCTAATATAAAAACTGCGTTTATAAGTGCACTTATATTAGTAAGTTGGTCGGCATTTCTATTACCCAATAGTTCTTTAGCTACAACTGGTAAATAAACCGACATTAAAGTAGATACTGTACCACCAACCGCCGAAGCTAAAAAACACAAAAAAAATAAACACCAATTTGCACTTGTTATACTATTATGTTTTTGAGGTATTTGTTGCTCTAAACCATCAAAATTTTTCATATTTTATTATTGAAAATTTTAGGCTTTCGCCGATGAATCTCATCGGCGAAAGCCATATAATTATTTTAAAATACCATCAAATACAAATGCCATATAATAAATTGCACCAACCGCAGGCGAACCGTAAGCTTGCGAAACTTTGTTGTTTAACAAATTGCTAGCACCTATTTTTATGTTTGCATTTTTAGAGGGTATTTTTTTGTTAAATTGCAAATCAACCATCGAAAAGGCTTTTATTTGTCCAGGTCTGGTGCCATTAAATGTGCCATACCAGTCAAAAGCATCTTGCCAATGCCAAGCCAAATTAAAACCGAAATTGTTATAGGCATTACTGTTACCAAAAGTTACGTTGGTACTAAATTCGGGTGTGTTAAAGGCCGCAATATTGCTGGGGTTTGCGTTTTCTAAATTAAAAGATGCATAGGTACCGTTAGCGCCAATGGTATAACCTTCGTTCATCATATAAGTTAAGCCCATTGATAAACCTTGCGATGATACTTTATCGGGCGCATTGGTAAACAATTGATACGCTTTTACATTACGGTTGGCAATATCGGTTGCGGCAGCAAAATTTGGTGTACCATCGGCACCAATAACTGGGCTAACTGGGTTTATTATTACGGTATTTAAAATAAAATTGGTGTAGCTGCTGTAATAGTAATTTACATCAACCAATAATTTATTCTCGTACAGACCTTTATAACCTATTTCAAAAGCTTTTTGTTGTTCGGGTTTTATGTAAGCCACATTTGCTTGTTGCAATAAGCCTTTATTGGCGGCAATTGCCTGAGGAAAAGGAGTGCCGCCAGCCATGGCGGCACCAAATGCTTGCCCAAATGCACCTACCGATGCGGCAGTGTACGAGTTTTGGTAAACTGTTAAGTTTTGGCTGTTTTTGGGTGCACCGCCCAAAATAGTTATTGGGCCTACGTTTAAATTAATAAACTGATCGACCGGGGTGGGATTTCTGAATCCAGTTTGGTACGATGTTCTAAAATTATGGGTTTTGGCAACGGTATAAACTGCCGAAAAACGTGGGGTATAATTGCCTTCGAAATTTTGGTTTTTATCGTACCTTAATGAAGCGCTTAGTTTTAATTTATCGTTTAGCAACCGTTTTCCCGCTTGTAAAAAACCGCCGAATTCGTTAATGGTAATTTTTTGGTTTTTATCATCAAATAAACTGCCGTTAGTAAACATATCATATCGGCGAAAGCTTCCTCCAGCTAGCAGTTCAACAAACTTAATGTGTTTGGTAAAATCGTACTGACCATCGGCATGGTACAATTTGCTGTTGCTAAATACGCCAGCACCAGCTATACCAAACGTATTTATAGAATTATTTTTTGAATTATTAAAGTCAGTTGAACCTGGCAAAAAGCGACCTCTATCGGCAAAAGACCGAGCATTAGTATGGCTGTTGCCTGATACACCAGTTACGTTCCCATCAAAGGCTGCTTTATAATTATTGAACCAAGTATTATCCGCATCCTTTGCAGCAACCTTATTTCCATTTATATCTTGCACCCAATCTTTATTAATAAATTGTGCTAAAGAGCGGGTGTTATAAGAATTGTGCGAGTTCTCAACAACAGAATATCCTCGAACAAAAAAATTGCTTCCCTTTAACTCTAAACGGTTGGTTTGCAATACAAAATTATTAAGCGCAAACCTGCTACTTCCCGTATAATTTGCCGTACCCTTACCATAATTATATTGGTAAATTGCCTCTAAATCTTTATTGATTTTATAGTGTAAAGCACCATTTAACTTTAGGCTATATAAGTTATAATTCATCAAATCTTTTTCTTCGTAACCTGTACGGGCAACCAAACCAATACCGGGTAAATTTTTGCTTACTTCATCGCCATAAATATTAAGCCCATCTCGGCCAGGGTTATTATCGCCTCTTTGGTT
>JAYULE010000157.1:0-8317 GCA_043763845.1 Sphingobacteriales bacterium | reverse complement strand
GAATTCTTACCTTTAATGGATAATGCGTTCTGTGAAGCCCCTAAAGGCAAAGTTACTCATTATCAAACACTTAATTTGCTAAGTTAACAACTATGGTGGGCCCACCAACAGCTAATTTTTGTTGTTTGGTGTGCCATCAACCACGGGCTAGAAGGGTTAACGTTTGATGAATGCTATGCTTTTAAAAAAAAATCTGGCATTATTATGAGAATATTTATGTGTTTTAAAATACCGTTTCAAAAATGGTTTGTTTTATTTGCTCGAAATAAGGCATTTTCACAGATGATACTTTTGAAAGTACTTCATTAATTGTATAAGATTGCAAGAGTTGGCATTTTACATAAGATACTTTTAGCAACGGTTTTGATAACATTTCATTAGTAAGTTCAAAGGTAAATTCGTCGTTGTAATTTTTTGAGGAAATCATAACGGCATAAAAAATATCTTAGTAATCTAAAACATTTTGGTTTGAAACTACTAATGCTGGGTGTGTTTTAAATTTACCGTTTGGTAACTCAAAATTTAGCATTTCAATATCTTTTTGGTTAATCCGCATTATAAATATTTAGCTATTGCTTTATTTTTATTTTTTACAATTGAAGCCTTCATTTCTTCATGTTCTTGTAATGCAATTATCAATTGCTTGTGCTGGTTTATCGAAGAAACTTTTTTTATAAAGCTCATTGATAAAAGCATATTTTTTAGTTCTTTTGCTTTACTGGGCGATTCTATTTCTATTAACAATGTTTCCATTTATTCTTGTTTTTAACGCAAAATAGCGATTTGTTTTGAGATATTAACGGTATAAACTAATAAATAAAAATAAATTAATAAGGTGTTATTTTTATTTGAAGCGAAAAATAATTTGGTAATTACAGCAGTAAACCTATAAGGTTTTAAAAACCTTATAGGTTAAAAAAACATCACTCCCTTACAAAAACTATTTTTAAACTTGCGTGATGGGCTACGCCCTCCACTGCACCACAACCTGTATAAGCTACGCTATTTGCTGTTGAATTACATACCATTGTATTTGGGTTGGGCATTGTAAATCCCAATTTGCTAAACCCTGCTATTGTCATTGGCGATAAATCTATGGTGTAGTTATCAGATTCCTTTATGGGCACAAAAGGAATGCTATTTTTCTCTACAAGGACCACATTACTGGATGTGCTAGCACCATTAAAATCAACTTGGCTTAATTTGTAATATCCAGTTCCAAAACTTGGGTTATTATCTAAAAAAGAGTAGTTTACTAAACTGTCACTTCTGCCCTTAGCTTTAATTTTACCAAGTGATTTAAAGTAAAATCCACTTGTTGATTTAAAAATCTCAAAATAATCACTATTGGCCTCTGTCAATGTTTGCCATTTTAAATGCACTTCGTTATCAACAAGTTTGCCTGTAAAATATTTCAGAATTATAGGCAAAACGGTAGCATCCAATACATTTTTTTGCGCTTCACCTTTCCAACTTTTAGCTTCGTTTAGTTTTATGGAAAGAGTTCCATCTTTAATTTCAATATTTTTAAGGCTTTGTAATTCACTTGGCGAGTTTTCGAATATTTTTTTATTATTGGCATCAAAATATTCTACCACACTGGTTTGTAATACCCAATTCCCTGTTAAATTTAAATCGTTATCTGTATTGTTTTTACACGCAAAAAGGGCAAAAGCGCATATAAATAATAGTTTTTTCATTAGGCGTTAATTTAATTTTGAGGGTATTTTTGTTTTAAAGGTAAAAATTTTGGTTAGATATTAACTAATAGATTTTTTTGAGCATATTCGTTACCTTGGTTAGGGGCACCCCAACCGCTAATTTTTGGTGTTTGCTATGCCACCAACAACTTGTAAACAGGAATTAAATTTCAACTATCCTTTATTCGACGTTAGTAATGTACAAACATCCAAATCACAAATCTAAAATCACAAATCAAAACCCACCAATCCCTCTTTATATACTCTCAAACATCTTTCTCGGGCTTCTTTGTGATCAACAATTGGTTTGGGGTATTTAAAAACATCGTTAAATTCGGGAATCCATTTTTTAACATAAGTTAAATCTTTATCAAACTTTTTAATTTGCTCGGCAGGGTTAAAAATTCTGAAATAAGGGGCGGCATCAACTCCGCTACCTGCAGCCCACTGCCAGCCGCCTACATTGCTGGATAATTCAAAGTCTAATAGTTTTTGGGCAAAATAACGTTCGCCCCAACGCCAATCTATCAATAAATGTTTGGATAAAAAACTAGCAACCACCATACGTACACGGTTGTGCATAAACCCAGTTTTAAGCATCTCTCGCATACCAGCATCAACCATTGGGTAGCCAGTTTTGCCGGCACACCAAGCTTCAAACTCTTGCTGGTTATTGCGCCATTTAATATTATCGTATTCTGGTCTAAAACTTTGTGTTGCCGAATGTGGAAAATGCCAAAGGATAGAAAAGTAAAAATCTCGCCAAATTAACTCGCTTAACCAAACTTCACTTGTATCTTTAGCTGCATTTGCCAATTGCCTAATACTTACAGTCCCAAACCTTAAATGCAAGCTAATATGCGATGTTGCATCCTTACCAGGGAAGTTTCTTTCATCGGCATAGTTTTTTAAAACATTGGCAAAGTTTTTATCCGGAAAAGTTATAGAACTTTTAATAAATCCCATACTTTGTAAACTCGGTATTGGGTTGCATTGTGTTGGATACAAATTGTTGGGTAGTTTTTCTGATGGATAGGATTTTAAATAGAAAGTGTTTAATTTTTCTAACCATTTGCGTTTGTAAGGTGTAAAAACAACATAAGGTTTGCCATCGTCTTTAGTTACTTCGTTTTTCTCAAAAATAACTTGGTCTTTAAAAGTGTGAAAGGCAATTTTATTTTGGGCAAAAAGATTCGCTAACTCGCTATCACGTTCCTTGGCATAAGGTTCGTAATCGTGGTTGGTATAAACGGCAGTTATTTGGTATTTTTGTATTAATTGTTGCCAAATTTGTAACGGAAAGCCATATTCTACAACCAAATCAGATTGATTATTTATAAATTCTGTTTTTAATTTTTCTATTTCTTGGTGTAAAAATGTTACCCTGGCATCATCTTTATCTTGCAGTTTGTCTAAAATATTTTTATCAAAAATAAATAGTGGTAAAACGGGTTTATTGGCTTTTAAAGCATAATAAAATGCTGCATTGTCGGCAATGCGTAGGTCTCGGCGAAACCAAAATATACTGATGTTTTGTTTAAGCATTTTAGATGATGTAATAAATTTTATTTTAAATTTAATATTAATTTGGGCGTTTAAACACGCTTTCGGCTGTATCTTTTTATTAATTGCGGTTGGCTAAAGCTAACCGCAATTAATAAAAAGTATGCCGCCTCAATCGTTAACGCAAAAAAAGATTAAATAATTAATTTTTCGCAAGTAAAAAAACTAAGCATATGTATTTTTTAAAGCACTCTCTAAATCCGCGTAAGCGAAACTAAAACCTTCATTTTGTATTTTGCTAACTTCCATTTTGGTACTACCTAAAACAACTAAACTCATTTCGCCTAAAGCTAATTTAAGTGCAAAAGCGGGTACATTAGGCAACCAAAGCGGTTTGTGTAATTGTTTAGCAATAGCTATGGTTAATTGTTGGTTGGTAACGGGGTTTGGTGTTGCCATATTAAATACGCCGCTTAAGTTTGTATTTTCAATAGCAAAAAGGTACATTTTAACAACATCGTCAATAGCTATCCACGATATCCATTGTTTACCGCTACCCAATACAGCACCTAAACCCAATTTTATTGGCTGAGCAATTTTTACCAATGCGCCCGATGTTTTATCTAATACTACACCAGTTCTAAATTTAACTATACGCAAACCCATATCCAAACCTTTATCAACTGCATTCTCCCAAAGTTGGCAGCATTTGCTCATGAAATCGTTAATAGGGTGCGATTTTTCGTCAACTATTTCATTACCCCTATTGCTATAAAACCCCGATGCGGATGCCGAAATTACGGTTTTAACCTCGTTTTTAATACGCTGTATTAAAGCATATAGCAAAGCAATTGATTGTGTACGGCTATCTATAATTTCTTTTTTTCGCTTGTTTGTCCAGCTGCTATCTGCTATGCCAGCACCAGCCAAATGTATTATGGTTTGTACGCCATCTAAACAACGTTCGTCTATTTCGCCCGCGTTAACATTCCAAATAAATGTGGCAATATCGGGGTTTTTACCTTTGCTTCTACTCAAATGGCATACTTCAAAACCTTTTTTCAATAACACTAAAGTTAATGCTTTACCCACATTACCACTACCGCCTGTAATTAATATTCGATGTGCCATAGCTTTTCTAAATATTTATTCTTTTTTTAGAAACTTAACCATTTTTTTCTCGTATTTGTTTTATAAAAAGTATATAGGTTTTTAGTAAAAACCCTCAAATATTTTAATTTTAAATTTAATTTTTTTTAATTACAATTACATAAATTTATAGCTTTTAGCATTAAAAATAAAATCAACAAATCATTTAGATTAAAATAATGAAAAAATTATATACTGCAATTTTATTAGCATCACTTATTACTTTGCAAGCGTTTGCCCAAAATACAGGCAAACTGGTAACGTTAAAGCAACAAAAAGCATTAGAAAAACTTTCAAATATATATCAACGCGATGCATCACAAAACAGAAAAAAAGCTTATAAACTAGCTAAAAAGTACAATTTAGATACCTTAACCATAAGTAAGGATGGTACAGTTAGGTTGTTACAAGGCATTGATGATTTAGGGCGTCCTAAATACCTTAAAACTTTTAATAATACCACAAGTGCTGCAACAACCCGTACCAATTCGCTTTATCAAAATGGGAGTTTAGGTGTAAATTTAACTGGCTCAAGTAATTTTATGACAGGAAAATTGGCAATTTGGGATGGTGGGCAATTACTAGTAAATCACCAAGAATTAAGTGGACGAATTGTTAATGTTGATGCTGCTACAACTCCATCTTTTCATGCAACACATGTTGCTGGCACTATGATAGCAACGGGTAAAAACCCAAATGCCCGCGGTATGGCATGGGGTATAAAAAACCTTTTAGCTTACGATTTTGATAACGATTTAACAGAAATGACCATTGCAGCACCTGGCTTGTTAGTTTCTAATCACTCTTATGGAAATTCGGCTGGTTGGTATTATAACAATACAGTAAATCCGGCTCGTTGGGAATGGGAGGGAATATTAGGCCAACCCGAAGATTATAAGTTTGGATGGTATGGTGAAGATACTAGAAAATGGGACGAAATTTGTTATAACGCACCTTACTTTTTACCCGTACAAGCTGCCGGAAATAGCAGGGACGATTTTGGACCCGCAGTTGGCGAACCGTATTGGGGTTACCAACAAGGTGCAATGGAACCCACTCTAATTGGCAATAGACACGAAGGACTAAGCAGTAACGATAGTTTTGATATATTAACTACAACTTCTTGTGCAAAAAACAACCTTACAGTAGGTGCAATTATGGGTGTATTGTTAAGTCCAAATCAACCATCGGATATTCAAATGGCATCATTTAGTAGCTGGGGCCCAACAGACGATGGGCGTATAAAACCAGATTTAGTGGGTGCAGGTATTTCTGTAAATTCTTGTTCTAATTCTAATACAACAGCTTATAGAAACAGTAGTGGTACATCTATGGCAACCCCTAATGTGAGCGGATCGCTTATACTTTTGCAAGAATATTATGCGCAACTAAACTCTGGCAACTTTATGCGGTCGGCTACTTTAAAAGGTTTAGCTTTACACACAACAGTTGAAGCCGGTACAACCCCAGGACCCGATTATAGTTTTGGTTGGGGTTTATTAAATACCGAAAAAGCAGCCAATGTTATAAAAAACAATGGTGCAAATGCTGTTATTATTGAAAGCACATTATCGCAAGGTGCACAATTTTCCCAAACTTATGTTTCATCTGGTTTAGAAGAAGTAAAAGCAACAATTTGCTGGTTAGATTTACCTGGTTCAATTACAGCCAACGGCACACTAAACAGTAGAACTCCTAAACTAGTTAACGATTTAGATTTAATAATTGAAAATGCAAATATTACTTACAAACCTTGGAAATTAGACCCAAATTACCCTCAAAATGGGGCTACAAAAGGTGATAATAAGGTTGATAACGTAGAACAAGTGAGTACTAATATAAACACTGTTGATGCAACTTTTACGGTAAAAGTATCTCACAAAGGAAATTTACAAAATGGGCCACAAAGCTATGCTTTAATAATTTCGGGTATCAAATTAGAGCCACTACCCATACAGTTAATTAATTTTACTGTTCAAAAGCAAAATAATGGTAGTTTGTTAAATTGGGAAACTTTAACAGAAAAAAATGGGGAACGTTTTGAAATACAACGCTCAAGTGATGGACTAACCTTCACAACCATTGCTACAAAACAAGCCGCAGGAAACTCAACATCTAAAATATATTACAACCATACCGATGCTAACCCACTAACTGGTTTAAACTATTACAAAATTATAACGGTTGATAAAGATGGTAACCAACAAACTTCGGCGGTTATTACAGTTAATTTCGATTTAACTAACAATAATTTAATTACTGTTTACCCTAATCCTGTAAAAGAGGAATTGAATGTAAATTGGAATTCAAAAAGTAATCAAACTATTCGAATTTTATTATATGATATGAGCGGAAGAAAAATAAAAACATTGAATAATATCAAGACTAATAAATCTAAAATTGATGTTAGCAAACTTGCAAATGGTATTTATTTATTGGAGGTTCAAAATACTACAACGGGTAAAGGTTTAGGTTTAAGAAAAATTATTAAAGAGTAACAACTTGACAACTTGGTTAACGGTTTTTGTTCAAAATAATTGATATTTTTCTTAATGAATAAAAAACAAACGGGTGCTTTTTTGCAAATAGAACCCGTTTGGTTTAATTTACAGGTACTCTTACAAAGCTAAATTCTCCTTATAAAATTTAAAATCATTTAAAAATAAAAGATAAAAAACTCTTCTATTTTAAAACTTATTTTTATATTTGCTTTACAGTATGAGTATATTTTCTAAAACATGTGAATATGCTATGCGGGCTGTGTTTTTTATCTCACACCGCACAGCCTTAGGCGGTCGAGTAAGCATAAAAGAAATAGCGAACGGCATAAACTCGCCCGAGCATTTTTTAGCTAAAATTTTACAAGATTTACGAAAAAAAGGCATTGTACAATCGGCTAAAGGCCCAAATGGTGGTTTCTATATGAATAATTTATCGCTCGAAAAACCACTTTCTTTAGTGGTAGAAGCCGTTGATGGCAACAATATTTTTACAGGTTGCGCTTTAGGGCTTGATTATTGCGATAATGATAATCCATGCCCATTACATCTTCAGTTTCTAATTATACGCAACCAAATAGAAGAATTATTACAAAACACTAGTATTAAAAATTTTAATGAAAACCTAAATTTGGGGATTACCAAGTTAAAAAAATAAAATTTTTTAAAATAATAAAAGATAAAAAGGTATTAATATATGGAAAATCCCACTCAATTAAAAAAATTGCTGCTGTTAACTTTTATAACCATTTGCTTAAACACATTGGGGTATGCCCAAACGGTTACAAGCACAAGCTCAAGTCAGGGTACTTGGCTAATTTTGGTATTATTAATTGGAATAATTTTGCTTACCCTTATTGTTTCTTATCGTTTATCTAACAAAACAAATCAAATAAGAAAAAATGCCCGAAAAACGGAAAATGATAGCGAAAATAACCGATTTAAAAAGTATTTAAAAACTCTTGATAGTCAACAAATAGAAACCTATTTAAAAATAAAAAACAATAAACCCAAAAATGTTTTTTCTGATAAAGGCATAAAATCCATTTGCATATTAGGACTAATTACCTTTTTATCAGTCATTAACAATAATTTAGTTTTTGCACAACCAACTACCACACCAGCATCGCTATTAAGCGAATGGGGCATAATAATTACCATAGTTTTAATTTTTATACCTGTTTTTGCAGGTATAATATTTATGCTTGTTAAAATAACCAACTTTTTTAAAAAATATCAAAACCAACAAGATGTAAACGAGGCTCAACAATTTGCCAATTACTTAAATAACCCATTAGAAAACGAAGTAGAAGAAACATTACTAAAGCGAAAAAAAGCATTAGATTATAAATTAACACACAACGAATTGGCCGGTAATTTAACTGCCGATGATGATAAAGGTTTATTGCAACAGGTAAATACCCACGCTAGCCTTCCCTTTGTATCTTTAAAGAAAAAAGCATTGGG
>JAYULE010000156.1:0-34830 GCA_043763845.1 Sphingobacteriales bacterium | reverse complement strand
ACCTAACTACAAATTAAAGTTTACAGATTTAACCGCAGTAATTGCCAAAGATGTACACTTAAAAGATAATTACTTAGGTACACTAACACCAATAGATGCAGCAAATAACGAATACATATTTGGTATTGATAAAGCTGTAGCTACAAGTTTTGGTAACGATAGATTTGTTTTAATAATACAACCAAAAGCAGTTTTGCCAATAACCTTAAAAAGTTTTACAGCAGCTAAATTAAACAACGTTGTAAAGTTAAATTTTGAAACTTCGAGCGAGCAAAATGTGTTACATTTTGAAATACAACGCAGCAGCAATGGCGAAACATTTAATACTATAGCTAAAGTACCTGCATCGGCAAACCGAAATAAAACTAAACAATACAGTGTGATTGATAAATACCCAATTGTTGGTACTAATTATTATCGTTTAAAAACTGTTGATAATGATGGTAAATTGGAATTTTCATCATCTAGGGTGATAAGTTTTGATATAAGTCAAACAGACATACTTAACATTTACCCCAACCCAGTAAAAGACAATATAAATGTTAATTGGAATTTTGCAATAACTGAAGATAAAACGGTTTCGGTGTTAGATTTAAATGGTAAAAAGGTAATGACTTTTAATAATATCAAAACAAATGCTATCAGCAAAAACGTAAGTGATTTAAAGAAAGGTGTTTATATTTTGGAGTTAAGTAGCCAAAAATCTAAACAAGCTATTGCCCGCAAAAAATTTATAAAACACTAAATAACGTACTAATAGACTACTGAAATTGGATTGATTTTTTAACAAAAATTGCTTATCCTCTAATATATTATTTATTACAAAATAAATTTCATTTAATATATTGGGGGATAAGCATTAATAGTTCGAATATCTTATGCATAACAAGAAAAATAACTTTTTTGATAATTCTAGAATAAAACTAATTCACCAAAAGCATTAATATTAAATTTTGATAAACAATTCTTTTAATTCTTTAGAAAAATTAAAACTTTTTTCCGTGTGTTTTACTAATTAAATACCCACTTACGCTAGGCAAATTTGATAACATGCCTACAGCTAAATTAGATATCGTATTGCTCCCAAACAACCGCTGTAAACTTCGGCCAATAAATAAACGTTTTGCAAATTTTTGCTGCCATAAGTAATTGTATTCCTTTTCCAAGTTTGCTCTGCTATTGGCACTAATACCTGCAACTGTATGTTTAATAATGCATTGGCTAAGCAAGCTTGCCGAGTGTATGGCCATAGCCATTCCGTTGCCACAAAGCGGGGTTATCATACCGGCACTGTCGCCACTCATTAAAATATGGTTATCAATAGTAGATTTTTGCTCGAAAGATATTTCGTTAATGGTTTCGGGCTTGTGCCACACAAAATCCGAGTTTTCGAAAATATGTTTTAAATGAGTGTTTTTATGCAGCACCATTTTTTCCATTTCTGGGATGCTGCCGTGTTTTTTTAGCTGACTATTTTGGGTAAGATAGCAAAGGCAAAATAAATCGTCTTCTATTTTACTTAGTCCGCAATATCCACCTTCAAAATTATCTAGCTGTATTAAATTAGTAGGAAATTGGGTTTTAATATGATACTTAACCCCTAAATATGGGCTACGTTGGTAAAAAAATTTACGGTTTAACTTTTGGTCAATGTTAGATCGTTTGCCAAAACTACCAATTACCAAATCGGCTTGTAAGGGTTGTTTATCCGCTAAAGCGATATAAAATTTTTCGTCTTTAAAAATCACATCGTTAACCTTGGTTTCGAGTATAAATTTAGTGCCTAAGGTTTGTGCTTTTTGGTACAGTAAATCGTCGAGCTTAAATCGGCTTAAGCCAAAACCACCTAAATCTAATTGTTGGTTTAAAGTGTTACTATTTACCGATGTTACTTTTAAAGTATTAATTTGAGCTGCACCCATAAGCAATGGAAATACGCCCAAGCTATTTAAAAAAGGTAAAACTTCGTTGCTAACATATTCGCCACAAACACGGTTAAAGGGATATTTTTTTCGTTCTATAAGCGTAACTTCAAAACCTGTTTTGCTTAAAACTATGGCGTTTACTAAACCAGCTAAACCACCTCCAATTATTGCTATTGTAGGTTTTGCCATTATTTGTAGATAATAATTTGCCACCTAAAAGCCCACATCCATTTTATGGTAAAAGTATAAATGCCAGCTTCATGCAATAAATTTATTAACTCTTTACGTTTAAAACTTCGCAAAACAGAAAGCTTGCTATCGTTTTTTACCATTAACGATTTAGAGAACAATTGCGTTAGCCAACCAATAGAATAATAAGCAAACCAATGGCGATGCAAATCGTTTACAACTACCGCCTTTTTGCTAGCATAAACCATTTTTTGCAGCAACAAAACCCAACTTTCATTATCAAAATGGTGGGTAAAAAGACTGCTAATTACTACGTCAAATTGGGCGGGTTTAAAATCCGCTTTTAATACATCAGCTAAAATAAAATTTATGTTTTTAAAATTTTTATGTGTTTGTTTGGCAAATTGCACTGCTGCGGGTGTAGCATCTATGCCAATAAAATTAAGGGTTAAATTTTGATTTTTAAAATATTTGGCCAACACTTGCAAACTATCGCCACCACCGCAACCCCAATCACTTATGGTATCGCCATTTTGAAGTTTTATTTTTTTAAATGCATTGTAAAAAACCGAAAAACCACCTAATAACTTGTTTATAGTTTGCAATTCCCTTAATACAGGATCTATTTGAGTATTGGGCAACTCAAAATCGTCCATAATTTCTATTGCAGTGCTGCGGTGGTTAAAATCACGCATCATAATGTAACAACATACTTTCGAAAGTTAAACCCGGTCCAAAAGCAAAACTCAATACATTTTCGCTTTTGTTCTTAATTTTTAATGTGTTGCTTAACTCATCTAAAACAAATAAAATACTAGCCGACGACATATTGCCATAATCCTTTAAAACCTTGTAACCCTGTTTATTTTGGTGGGCTTCGAGGTTAAAAACTTCGTCGCACACTTCTAAAATTCGCCGACCACCGGGGTGTATTGCAAATTGCCCAATATCGGCCAAAGCCAAATTCAATTTATTTAATAGCGTTTGTGCCACATTTTTTATTTCGGCTTTAATTTGTTTAGCCACTTGATTGCTTAATTGCATTTGGTAACCGTGGTTTCCAATTGTCCAGGCCATTTGGTTGCGGGCCTTGCTAACCAATTGGGAATAAAAACCTTTTATTTCAAATATTTTTTGGGTGGCATAATCTTTATGTTGCACTACCACTGCCGCGGCACCATCAGCAAATAGCGAATTTGCTATCCAATTATCCAAAGTATTCTCTTTTTGAAAATGTAAAGTACATAACTCTACACAAACCACTAAAACGTTAGCGTTGGGCTGAGCGGTGCAAATATAATTGGCCATTTTTAGCGCATTAAAAGCACCGTAACATCCCATAAAATTTATACATGTACGCTCTACCCAAGGGTTAAGGTTTAGTTTTTCTACAATTTCAACATCTAAACCTGGTGCGTACATACCTGTACAGCTTACGGTTATAAGGTGGGTAATGTTTTTTAAATCAAAATTTTGTAATTTCTCTAATGCATTTTGTATCGCCGTAAGGCTAATATTTAAAGCAGTATGTTGATACAATTCACCACGTTGTGCAGTTGTAGGGAATGGCTCTAAACCATCATGGTTGCCAAAAAAAGTGAAATTTCCAAGTGGCTTATCAAAATCGGAAATTACCGAATGCCTAAAATGTATACCCGATGCTGTGTAAAGTTTTTCTAAACGTCGAACGTTATCGCCATTTAATTGGTGTGCCGATTTCATAAAATTTAGAATCTGATTTTGCGCAAATTTATTTACGGGGTTACTGGTACCAATTGCCGATATTACGCTACTCATCCTATATTTTATTTATATTTATTTGCTTTACAAATTAAAAGCCACAAATCATGACCATTTTCTCCAAAGCTAATTTATTACATTTACGTTTACCGTTTTCGCTGTTATTATTGCCAGTTTATATTTTTGCACTAAGCCAATCACAAAACATAAACGCTTTGCATGCCATATTGGTTTTTGTGGTATGGCATTTATTAGTTTACCCTGCAAGCAATGCATACAATAGTTATTTTGATAAGGATGAAGGCAGCATTGCCTTATTAAAAAACCCACCCGAAATAAAACGAAATTTGTACCATTTAGCTGTTACGCTAGAGTGGTTTGGGGTAGCTTTAGCGGCCTTGGTAAGTGTACCCTTTGCCATTTGTGTGCTTTTATACAATGCACTTTCAAAAGCATATAGCCACCCAAGTATTCGCTTAAAAAAATATCCCATTATTAGTTTTTTGGTAGTTTTTATTTTTCAAGGTTGGTTTATTTATGTAGCCACTTATTATGCTATTGGCAATATTTTTACTAGTTTTAATACTATGGTTTTTTTGGCTGGCCTTATATCATCGTGTTTAATTGGAGCGTCGTACCCATTAACACAAGTTTACCAACATGCCGAAGATAGCAAACGTGGCGACAAAACTTTGAGTATTTTATTGGGAATTAAAGGCTCTTTTTTATTTTCGGGCTGTATATTTTTTTTAGGCTTTGGCCTGATGTTTTTGTACTGGCAACAAGCGCAACAACTGCAAAATTTTTATGTCTTTGGTGGGATTACATTACCTGTTTTAGTTTTTTTTATTTGGTGGTTTTTGCAGGTAATAAAAAACGAAGTTGCAGCATCGTACACAAATATGATGCGGATGACTTTTATTAGTGCAAGCGTTTTATTAATTTATTTTTTGTGGGTTTGGTGGATTTAAAAACTAGTTATTGAGGTAATTTAGTTGATTTTCAAAAATTGTGAGAAAATTTATTGTTTGCTAAAACACACAAATACAGTAATCAAGTATTGGTTTTTCATACAACTCTGCTACAATTAGCATTAAATTAATTTAGTTGTAAACCAAATAAGTTGAAATCAATATAAACTAACGCTTTGAAACATAAACCAATGGAGACTTAAGTCCCGATGACTCGGTTAGCTCCATAGTTACACTGCCTACAACAAGTTCGGCTTGGGCTTTTACAGGTATATGGTTATCATCGTCGGTTATCCAAAGGTACAACCGGCTGCCGCTTCTAAATATGCGTCCAGGTTGTATGGCGGGGCTATATTTTTTGCAAACTAACCAGCCATTACTGGTTTTTACTTTTTCACGACTAATATATTGGATGGGTAATTGAGATATACTATCTTCTAAAAAATAATTTATTGTAATTTGCTGCCCAAAAATAAGGTTGCTTAAATCAACATTACGTGTAAAATAAAAGGCCGATACGAGATCGAAAATTTGGTCGGCCGTAGATTTAAAAGTGCCTTTTTTTGCTACTATTTTTTTTTCGGAAGGATAAAATCTGGCTTTATCGTTTCGGTGATAATCCGACTCGTTAATATCTTCGGTGTAAAAATAGGGTATAAAACTATCTTTGTCTATATAAGATTCGTACTTATTCCGCACTTTATAAAAAATATCGAAAGAGCCTGATGTACGCCCTTGTACAAGCAAGCGTAGCGTTTCGCAATTATTAAATTTAATATCAGATTTTAGTACTTGCATAGTAGCTTCGGCACCATTAAAAAAACCATATCGAAATTTATATTTTAGTGTTTCACCAATGTTAAAAGCCGAATGGTTTAAAACAGATAGTTTTTGGGCGTAAACAAAACTTGTAAAAAAAAGTGCAATTAATAGTAATTTTATTTTCATTTAACGTTTTTATGAAATTAATCTTTTCGTTTAAATAAGGGTACGGTTGAACAAGGTTCGCCGTACATTATACTTTTTGCAACTGGTGTTATTTTTGCAGTAAATGATACGAAAGCCGAAACTGGTACAAAAATATTGCCACATCCTTTAATCACTATTTTTTGGTCTCTAAATTGTTCAACATCTAAATTTTGAATAGCTAAGCTATATAGTTCAATTTCAAGCTGTTCTAAATTTCCAAATACTAAACTATTTACGTAAGGATTAAGTTTTGTGGCTAATAACATATATGCCCAAGTGGGTACAATGGCATCGGATGTACAAACAATGGCAACATTTTTATTTTGATAGCTTTCCCAATTGTTAGATTTTATAAACTCTCTAAAATCCTTCTCTCTAAGCATTAAACCATGAAAAAGATTGTCTTTTATGTCAAAAATTACCCTTTCGCCAGGGGTATAAAGGTTTGCCAAATCATAAGATAACAAGGCACTTTGGGCAACTTTGTTAATTATATTTTCTTGAATATCCATAGTATTAAAACGCAAAAAACCGAAGATAAGTTGTTTATCTCCGGTTTTTATATTAAATATTTATTTGGCTAATAAAACTTGCTTCGGTTATCAGTTATTTTTGCACTTTTTTGTAATGCTTTAAATACGTTCCCCTGTGCGCTATTAGCTAATGTAGCTGCCAAAGTTTGTTTATTTGTTGTGTAATTAGCAGGCATTGGGCTATTAGTATAACCATTTAAGGTAAATATATAAATGCCTGCTTCACCTTCAACTATGGTTGACAGTTTATTAACTTTTGCACCAAAAACACTACCCACCAATTTATTTTCTTGTGCAACACCTGGTATAACTGGGTTTGCAAAAACAATATTACTTAATGGCGTTACTGGTAATTTTAATTTTGCTGCAACTTGGTTTAAATTGTTAGCACCTGCTAATGCAGTTTCTAATTTAGCTTTTAAGAAAGCGGCTTTTACGCGATTTTTAACTGCGTTTTCTGTTTGTACTTTAACATCGCTTAAGGCTAATATTCCTTTTGGCTTAATAGTGGTTAAATATGCTATAACGTACTTATCTCCAATATCAAAAATCTCGTTACTTACATCGGCTTTTTCGGCTTTAAATGCCCAACTTACCAATTCTCTTGCACCTTCTAAACCCGAAACAGATGCTTGTAATGGTCCAACATCTGAGGCTACAATTTTATTAATTCCACTAGCTTTTGCTTGGCTAATAAACGAAGCAGTATCTTTTGCATTACTTAAAAAAGATTGTGCCTTTTGATAAGCCACTTGCTCGGTTTTAGAACTTGGCACTAAAGCTTTATCAATTAAACCCACCTTTACCACTTTTGACGATCCTATTTGCTTTTGAATTTCAATAATGTGTACGCCAAATTGAGATTTTACTACCGAAATTTGGCCAGTTTTACCACCAAAAGCTGCATCTTCAAAAACGGGTACCATTGCACCACGGCCAAAAGTGCCTAAATCGCCACCTTTATCTTTAGAACCATCAATACTATATTGCGCTGCCAAAGCTGTAAAGTTGCCACCTTTTTGTAAAACAGATTTGATAGAATCGGCTTTAGCCATTGCTTTATCAACACCACCTAAAGTAGCTGGGTCTAGCAAAATATGACGGGCTTTTACAGAGTCGGGACTGATTTTAGCATCTATTAATTTAGCTACTTTATAAACACCATTTATTAAATATGGGCCGTACACAAATCCTTTTGTTGCTGTAAACATTAAGCTATCAATAGCTGGGTCTAAAGCACCTTTCTTAACAAAATTTAAAGGTGTAGTAGTTTCGGCATTTATTGCAATGTATAACGAGTCATTATCAGTTGTTTTAAAACTTTCGGCAATTTTATTGATTTTGGCTTTAGTTTCGGCAGTATCTGCGGTTGATGGCGAAGCATCAAAAGCTACGTACTCAAAGGTTCTAGTTTCTGATGTGTTTTCGAAACGGTATTTATTTTCGTTGTAATATGCTTCATAATCAGCATCGGTAACTTTAATTTCGGTATCCTTTACGTTTACGTAAGGCATTGCTACATAGCTAAAGTTTGCTAGTTTGTTGCGGTTTGTAAAATCGTCTTTAGCATCAAGAGTATTGGCGTAAAAACCATTTTTTAAAAGCGCTTGAAATTTTTCGGATTTCCGCTGGTCTAAAATACTGTTTTCTAAAGCTACCCATTGCTCTTTAAGTTTTGCGTCGGTATCGGCACTTTTACGAGATGTAATAGCCATAGTACGATTAAACTGCCCTGTTTTAGGATCGGTAAATATTTGTGAAATTTGTTGCGTTGGGTTGGTAAACATTAAATCAAACAATTCTTGCTCACTTACTACTAAACCAATTTTTTCGGTTTGTTTATCCATAATTATTTTGGATGTAAATTGGTTCCAACTGTTTTCTACCACATAGCTCATCATCTGTGGGTTTAAACTTCCCATTTGTGCTTTAAACTGTTGGCTATTTTGCTCTACACGTTCGTTAAATTCTTTGTAATTAATAGGTTGACCAGCTACAATACCTACTTCGCTTTGCGCATCGGCAATAAAACCTTTACCACTACGTACTACATCGCTTAGTAAAAATGCTACAATTGCTAAACCAATAGCAAATACAATAATTACACCTGCCTTTTCACGCAGAAAACTCATTATGCCCATATCAACGTATTATTTATTTATTTTAGATTTATTTTTAGGGGCGCAAGATACAAATTAATAAAAAAAATACTAATTTATATTTACTGGCTTAAACTCAAAATTATTAGGTTATTTAATGTACTCAAAGCGGGAATCGAACCTGACATATAAACTATTTAAAAAATCAAAATCCCTTACCCAGCCCAACTATCCTTCAACGTAACCGTTCTATTAAAAATTAAATTATTAGTTGTTGCATCGCTATCTAAGCAAAAATAACCTTTACGTATAAACTGGTAGCGTCTGTTTGGGTTTTGCTGCAATTGTGCGGGTGCATTAGCCAAATCGGGTTCTATATAGGCTTTTTTAATAACTACTAAACTTTGGGGGTTTATAAAATCCTTAAAATTATTGTCTCCAGCATCGGGTTGTTCAACGGTAAAAAGGCGGTCGTATAAACGTATTTCGGCGGTTTTAGCATTTTGGGCACTAATCCAATGCATAGTTCCCTTTGCTTTAAGTCCCGAGGTATCGCTACCCGATTTAGACTCGGGAAAATAAGTGCAGTATATTTCTGTTACTTCTCCGTTATCGTTTTTTACAAAATTATCGCAACGTACAATATAAGCCGATTTTAACCTGCACATTAACCCAACTCCCAATCTAAAAAATTTCTTTGGTGGGTCTTCCATAAAGTCATCACGCTCAATCCATAATTCGCGGGTAAAGGGCAAAGTTCTAAAACCATCACTATCTTCAACTTCGGGGTTGTTTTCACTTTCTAAAAGTTCGGTTTTGCCTTCTTCAAAATTGGTAATTATTAATTTAAGTGGGTCTAATACAGCCATTCTGCGCCAAGCGGTTTTGTTTAAATCTTCCCTAATAAAAAACTCAAGTAAACTAAAATCAATTAAATTATCGCGTTTTGCAATGCCAATACGTTCACAAAAATTACGAATACTTGCAGGCGTAAATCCTCTTCGACGTAAGCCCGATATGGTTGGCATTCGTGGGTCGTCCCAATCGTTTACCAAACCATCGTTTACCAATTGCATCAATTTGCGCTTGCTCATTAAGGTGTAGCTCATGTTTAAACGGGCAAATTCGTACTGTTGCGATGGAAAAAGCTTAAGTTTCTCAATAAAAAACTCGTAAAGTGGGCGGTGAGTTGTAAACTCTAACGTACAAACCGAATGCGTAATTTTCTCAATAGCATCTGATTGCCCGTGGGCAAAATCGTACATGGGGTAAATACACCAAGTATTGCCTGTACGGTGGTGTGTAGCATATTTTATGCGGTAAATTAGCGGATCCCGTAAATGCATATTCGGACTTTCTAAATCAATTTTTGCCCGTAAAACTTTTTCACCATCGGCATATTTTCCAAGACGCATTTCTTCAAACAATAGTAAGTTTTCGTCAATAGTGCGGCTGCGGTAAATATTCGCTTTGCCCGGAGTGGTGGGTGTACCTTTAAATTGCGCTATTTCTTCGGCGGTACTGTCATCAACATAGGCTAAATTTTGTTTTATAAGCGTAACGGCAAATTGGTATAATTGCTCAAAATAATCCGACGTATATAACTCGTTTTCCCAGTTAAAACCCAACCATTTAACATCTTGCTTAATGCTTTCCACATATTCGGTATCTTCGGTTAAAGGGTTGGTATCATCAAACCTTAGGTTGGTTGTGCCATTGTATTTTTGGGCCAAACCAAAGTTTAAGCAAATAGATTTTGCGTGGCCAATGTGTAAATATCCGTTAGGCTCGGGCGGAAAACGGGTTAAAACCCTACCCTCGTGTTTGCCTGTACGTATATCATCTTCAACAATTTCTTCTATAAAATTTAATGCTTTCTCTTCTATCATAATATATTTTGCTGATGCAAAAATAAGAAAATAAAGGTTGCACCTATGAAACCATTATTTTTTGGGTAAACTTATTTTTTTGGAAAAGCAAAAGCCTGCAAATATGATAGTGTAGCCGGGCTTCCTGCCTGCCGGCAGGCAGGTAGTTACAAGTCCGCCCAATGCTATTACCCCCACACTTCGGGCTTTTCACGCCAATCCCGTTTATTTAACTTCGGGCTGGTATTTTATAGGGGGGGTTTATCAATCGCAAACCTCAAAAAACTACAACAACTCTGGCTTAATTTTATCTTTAAAATTTGCAGCAAATTTTCCCAGTTTAGGCTCAATAACTGCCATACAGTAAGGCTGATTGCGGTGGTTCACAAAATAGTTTTGGTGGTAATTCTCGGCTGCGTAAAAAATAACAGCAGGCGCAAGCTGGGTTACAATTGGGTCGGTAAAAATATCTTCGTGGCCCAAATTATTTATCATTTCTTGGGTTTCTAACTTTTGATTTTCCGTATGGTAAAAAACCACCGATCGGTATTGGGTACCCGAATCGCCCCCTTGGCGATTTAATGTAGTTGGGTTGTGGGTTTTAAAAAAAATCAACAAAAGTTCACCAAAGCTAACTACGCTTTCGTCGAAACTAATTTCTATAACTTCGGCATGGCCTGTAGTGCCCGTACATACATCATCGTAAGTTGGGTTTGGATTTTTGCCTCCCATGTAACCCGATGTTACAGTTTTTACACCATTTACGGCCGTAAATATTGCTTCGGTGCACCAAAAACAGCCACCTCCAAAAGTTGCTTTTTGTAAATTCATTTTTATGTGTTTAATTAATAAACTAAATTGTTAAAAAGATGTTTTTTGTTAGTTTAAAAAAAGGGGTATAAATTTTGATTATTTGCTTTATAAAAACAAAAACAAGCTAAAACAGAGCCAGAAACAAACTTTCACAAATTTTAACTAAAAAAACACAAATCAAATATCTTTTTTGTTTAGTTTAGAAAATTATAACATTATAAAAACGTTAAGAATGATTGGCGCTCAAATCGAGTTTAAAAAATTAAAGGATATGTTAAAAAAAATATTTTTAGGCCTTAGTATAGCCGTTTCGGCAGCTTGTAGTGCCACGCCCCGTTTACCCATTGATGTACCAGGCTCAAATAATTTAAAACCCGATGCCCAACAATCGCTTATTGTAAAAGATGTTGCTGGCCTTATAGCCAATTTTAACTACAAAAAAGTTGAACTAAACGATTCGCTATCGGCCGTAATTTTTGATAATTATTTAAAAGATTTAGACCCTAACAAAAGTTATTTTTTAGCTGAGGATATTTCCTCGTTTCAAAAATATCGCAATTCTTTAGATGACGATTTAAAAATAGGCGAATTGTCGGCTCCTTTTTTTATTTTTAATACCTATCAAAAAAGGTATAACGAAAAATTAAAGTTTTCGCTAGCCCAACTTACCAATAAATTTGATTTTGTAATAGCCGACAATTATACCTATAACCGAGAAAAATTAGCCTGGTTTACAAATCAAGATGAAAGCAACACATCGTGGAGTAAAAAAGTAAAATACGATTTTTTAAATCTTAAAATTGCTGGTAAAGCTGATACAGCTGTAATAAATTCGCTAAAAAAACGTTACGAAAACCTGCTTACACAATCCAATAAAATTAACAACCAAGATGCGTTTCAATTATTTATGGGTGCTTTTACCCAATCGGTAGACCCGCATACCAGCTATTTTAATATGGCAAACGCAGCCAACTTTAATATTGATATGGCTAGGTCTTTAGAAGGTATTGGGGCAACACTATCATCAGAAAATGAATTTGTTACTATTAAAAGTATTGTTACTGGTGGCCCCGCAGATAAAATTAAATTATTAAAAATTGATGATAAAATAATTGGTGTAGCCCAAGGTAGCAATGGCGAATTTACCGACGTTATTGGCTGGCGTTTAGATAATGCCATTTCTTTAATTAGAGGTAAAAAAGGAACAATTGTGCGCTTAAAAATATTATCGAAAGATCAAGATTTATCTGCCAAGCCAAAAATTATTCCTATTACCAGAGAAAAAATTGTTTTGCAAGATCAATCTGCAAAAAAAGAAATTAAAACCATTATAAAAAATGGCAAAAATTACACCTATGGCATTATAGAAATTCCAGCTTTTTACGCCGATTTTAAAGCCATGCAAGCTGGTGAACGCAATTACAAATCAACCACTCGCGATGTTAAACTAATTTTAGACTCGCTAAAAAACAGTAAAGTTGATGCCATAGTAATTGATTTACGTAGCAACGGCGGCGGTTCGTTGTTAGAAGCTATAGAACTTACAGGCTTATTTATAAGCAAAGGCCCAGTTGTACAAGTTAGAGATGCTAGAAATAAAATTGAGGTAGATGAAGACGAAGATGGCAACATTACTTGGGCTGGCCCATTAGCAGTATTAACTGATAGATTTAGCGCATCGGCATCCGAAATTTTTGCTGGTGCAATACAAGATTATGGCCGTGGTATTATTTTAGGTAATACAACTTACGGTAAAGGTTCGGTACAATCGGCAATTGATATGGGCAGGGTAAACCCAAGCTTGGGCGATAAAGCCGGCCAAATAAACCTAACAACAGGTAAGTTTTACAGAATTACAGGTAGCAGTACTCAACATAAAGGTGTAGTGCCCGATATTGCTTTCCCTACTGTTTTTGCTGCCGATAAATATGGCGAAAGTGCCGAAAAATCGGCTATGCCTTGGGACGAAATTAAAAGTAGTAATTACAAGCCTTGGGGCGATTTAAAACCCAACCTTGCTTTACTAAACAAGCAACACCAACAACGCATGAAAGCAAATAAAGAATATGCTTATTTGTTAGAAGATATTGCCGAGCTTAAAAGCAGAGAAAAAGAAAAATCGGTACCACTTAGCGAAACCGAATTGAAAAAACAAAGAGATAACGAAGAAAAGAAAAATTTAATTAGAGATAATGCAAGGCGAATAACAAGAGGTTTAGCACCGTTAAAAAAAGACGAAACTAAACCTAAAGGCGAAAAAAATTACGATTTTATTAAAGAAGAAAGTTTACTAATTGTTACTGATTTTATTACTGATAGCAAAATAGCAACTTTAAATAAGTAAGTAATTTTAGGCTTTTAAATCTTTTTTTTTAATGAAATTTTGCCAAATAATTTTGTGTCTGTTTTATATGGCACTATTTGGCTGTAAATCCCCAAACAAAAAAAATAAACATGATAGACCTTATTCGTTTTTAATTGTTAAAGGAATAAAATTTTACGAAGTTAGGCGTACTTTTAATAACGGCTTAGCATTTAGCAAAACAGGGTTTCAACAGCAACCCGAGTGGCAAATTAAATTTATAGCCAAAGATACAGTACAGGCTTATAATCCGGGAGATAATAAAATGCATAACTTTTATTTGCATTACGACCATGGCACTGTTTATAACTTTGCAAACGAATGGTTTAGAATAAAAAATGTTTCAAAAGATAGTTTAATTCTACAACGGCTACAGGTAAACAGCAAAGTAATTATAAAAGATATTCGCTCTAATGTTTACATGACTTTTTATTCCGAAAATTTTATCAAAAACACACTCCACACCAGTGTAAAAAAACTACAAGAACCGCGTAAAATAGATACACTTTTTATAAAAAAATGTGTACAAAAAGCAAACACAAATATTTTTGATAGTACCTATTTTTTTGCTGCCCGCAACCCTGTTATTTTTAAAGCTAAAACCAAACAAATAACTGCAGAAAAAACAATTATCACACTTAATTTATTGAGCAATAGTAAATCATTCTCTTATCTATATCCCGAATATAAAATTGTTATAAACAAAGCGTATAAAAATTTCTCGTACTACATTAAAGTAATCGTGGATAAAAACGGGAAAGTTTTTATCTATGATTTTGCAGCCACAGATGATTACCGTTTAAACCGAAAAAAGGTTTTACAAGGAATTATAGATGTTTACTTCTATAATCTTTTAAATATTGTACCCGGCAACACTCTGGGGTTAAATCATAGTTCGGTAGTTGCCATAGATTTGGTAGGTAGAAAATAAATATATCTAAAAATTTAAGTTTAGCCAATAAAAAAAACCTGCAATTAACATTACAGGTTTTTTTAAATTTATACAAGTTTAAATTTTCAATTGGTTTTAAAGGCTTTTAAATCATAGCTCCTAAATACACCCGAAATTATTTAAGCGGCAGAGTAATTCTAAATCTGCTTCCGTCTGCTATTATACCTATAAAAGATACCATTTCGTTACTTTGTTTAAGTGCCGATATTACTTGGTCGTTATTATTAATCGCTTTACCGTTTATACTGGTAATTACGGTACCTTTTGGTAAATCGTAATTATCGAATATTTTACCTGGGGTAACGGTATTAACAATAACTCCTGTTGTTATGCCAAATTTCTTTCTAGTTTCGTTGTTAAGTGGAGCAAAAGTTGCACCTAAATTATTCATAACCTCAGCTATTGCAGGACTTGCTTTTTCTGCTGCTACTTTATTTGCTTCTTCGCCTTTTAAAGTAAGGTTAAATTCTTTTTGGCTTCCATCTCTTAAAATAGTTAGGGCTACTTTTGCACCTGGACTAAGTGTACCTATTTTTTCTTGTAACTGGGCCGATGATGCTATCCATTCGCCATTAAGTTTTTTAATAATATCGCCCTTTTTAATACCTGCTGCTGCTGCTGCACCACCTTCAACGGTTGAGTTTACGTATAATCCATCAATTTCTTTGGTATTAAAATCTTTGGCATTATCGGCATTAAGTTCGCTAAATTGTACGCCAATGTAGCCACGTTTTACTTCTCCGTATTTTAAAAAATCGTTCATTACTTTTTTGGCTAAATTTATAGGTATGGCAAAACCATAACCTTCGTATGTGCCAGTTTGAGAAGCAATTGCAGAATTTATGCCCACCAATTCGCCACGTGTATTTACTAATGCGCCACCGCTGTTACCTCGGTTAATAACTGCATCGGTTTGTAAAAAAGATTCAATTGAAGTATTTGTTGGTGGGTTATTAGGATCGTAATTATTAGGATTTATTTGTGGCGCTAAAATACCTATTTGTCTAGATTTTGCACTAATAATACCCGCAGTTACCGTAGATTCTAAAGTTAAAGGATAACCAACAGCAAGCACCCATTCGCCCACTTTTACATCATCAGAGTTACCTAATTTTACTAATGGTAAATTAGTGCCTTCTACTTTTATAAGGGCTAAATCTGTGTTTTTATCACGGCCAATTACCTTGGCCGATAGCACTCTTTTATCGGTTAAAATAACTTCAATTTTATCTGCATCTTCAACCACATGGTTATTAGTCATAATATACCCATCATCAGAAACTATAACGCCCGAACCTTTTCCCATAGCAGGTTTACCTTGAGTATTTCGCTGGTGCGGATTCCCTCTCCTACCAAAAAAATCTTCAAACATATCGCCAAAAGCATCCATTCCTTGCCCTTGAGATGATGCCGTACGTGTATAAGTTGTACGTACATGCACAACCGCAGGCGAAACATTTGCCGCAGCTTGTGTAAAATCTAATCCACCTAAAACAGGTATATTACTAACTTCTGGGTTGTTTGTAAAATATACTTTTTGCTTTTCTTCAATAGATAAACCCGTTTGGTTGTTCTCAAAAATTTTGTAAGCACCAATAGCAACAGCACCGCCTACAAAAGCGATTAACAGTGTTGCACCTGCTTTTTTAATACTATTCATACTATAAATTTTTAGTTTTAAAATTATATATTCAAATGTAATACCATAAAAACATCAATTACAAGTTTATGTTGTTTATTTATGGTTAAAAAATGTTAAAAGCACTTTTATTCTTTATTTTGTAGAATAATGCAATTTATACGTTTTCTTTTCTAAATTTACTTGAACATATTAACTCTTACAATTTTATTTTAGTAAAAACAATTTTATGGTACTCATATTTCTTGGTGTAATTATATATGGCATTGGTTTTTTTATGAAACTACAACGCCAAGATCCTGCTTTTAAAATTGGGAAAATTCTAACCCTAGTTGGGCCTGTTTTGTTAATTATTGGTGTGTTAACATCCTGCTTTAAAGTTATAGATACTGGCGAAGTTGGGGTAAAATCTTTATTTGGTAAGGTTGATAAAGAAATACTAACTAGCGGATTAAATTTTGTAAACCCTTTGGTAGATATTACCACTTTTGATGTTAAAACACAAAACTATACCATGTCTGGCATACACGATGAAGGCACCAAATCTGGTGACGATGCAATACGAATACTCTCTGCCGATGGTTTAGAAGTGGTTATAGATTTGTCGGTGCTATTTAGGGTACAAGCTGTACAAGCACCCACAATTTTGCAACAAATAGGAATTGATTATGTAGATAAAATTGTTCGCCCAATATCGCGTACAGCAATTAGAGATAATGCCGTTTATTACGATGCTGTTGCACTATACTCAACAAAAAGAGACGAGTTTCAAAACCGAATATACAAATACATTGATAAAAGTTTTACTAGCCGTGGTTTGCAATTAGAGCAGTTATTGGTACGTAATATTACATTACCTGCATCGGTTAAAACCACCATCGAATCTAAAATAAATGCAGAACAAGATGCCCAAAAAATGACTTTTGTTTTGCAAAAAGAAAAACAAGAAGCCGAACGAAAAAGAGTTGAAGCGCAAGGTATTGCCGATTACCAACGAATTTTATCAACCGGTTTATCCGATAAACAATTGCAATACGAGATGATAAAAGCACAAAAAGAAATTGCTACTTCGCCAAATACCAAAGTAATTATATTAGGCAACACAAAAGGAACACCCATAATGATTAATGGCAATTAACCAACATATTTAACCGAAACAATTTCTTTAAATTTATGAAGTTTTATTGTAGATTTAATCTGCAATAAAACTTTTGTTTTTTTTATTAGCTTTAATGAATCTATACCAAAAGAAAAAAAATTGGAAATATTTTTTGTTAACCCTTGCAATAATAATTGCAGCATCGTCGCTTTTATACACTAATTTTTTAGTTAAAAACATAGCCAAAGCCGAACGTACCCGAGCCATAGTTTGGGCACAAAGTCTTAAAAATATGTTTGAAACCGATAACGATGAAACTATGAATTTTTTATCACAGGTGCGAGATAGCCTACAAGTTCCCGCAATTGTTACTAGCGAAAAAGATTCTATAATTACGTATAAAGGATTAGATAGCACCAAAACTTATTTTAAAGTAGAAAGCAAAATTAAAAAATACGATACTGCTTATTTTGCTAGAGAGTTACGCAGTATGAAGCTTCAACACGAGCCAATACCTCTTGAGCTATACGGTAAAAAAAATTATGTGTACTTTAAAGATAGCTCGCTACTTACTCAATTACGTATTTTTCCGTACATACAATTATTAATTATTGCAGTATTTTTAGCGTTAGCCTATAATTTTTTTAATACCTCCAGGCGTACCGAGCAAAACCAAGTTTGGGTAGGTTTAGCCAAAGAAACAGCCCACCAGTTAGGAACTCCAATATCATCATTAATGGCTTGGACAGAGCTTTTAAAAGATAAGTACAACGCCGACCAAGACCCACTAATTTTACAGATGGAAAACGATGTTAAACGATTAGAAATAGTTGCAGATAGGTTTTCTAAAATCGGGTCGACCCCAATACTAAGCAGCCATAATGCATACAGCGTTATACTTAACTATGTTGAATATTTTAAAATACGGGTTTCGGATAAAATAGTTTTCGAAGTACAAGGCGACCAACAACTAGAAGCCTTATTAAACCTTCAATTATTTGACTGGGTTATAGAAAACATATTAAAAAATGCAGTAAACGCTATAAATGGCATAGGTAAAATAACTATAAAAATTCAAGAGAACATAGTTAAAGAGCAATTGTATATTGATATTACAGATACAGGAAAAGGCATCCCAAAATCAAAATTTGATACCGTTTTTGAACCTGGTTTTACCACCCGAAAACGTGGTTGGGGTTTAGGATTATCTTTAGCAAAAAGAATTATTGATAATTACCACAGAGGGCATATATTTGTAAAAGAATCGGAAATAGGAAAAGGAACAACCTTTAGAATTATATTAAAAAGTAGCTTAAATTATGTATCAGCCATCAAGTAACGAATACGCACCATTTTACCAACCTTATATTAGCCTTGTTGGTAATATGGATATTAACCGAAAATTAAAAAACCAATTAAATACCATTGATGATTTTTTTGTTGATATCCCCGAAGAAAAACAAAATTTTGCTTACGCTGATGGTAAATGGACCATTAAACAAATTGTAGCCCATTTAATAGATACCGAAAGGGTTATGGTTTACCGGGCCATGCGTTTTTCTAAAAACGACCCTACCGAACTGCAAGGTTTCGATCAAGATGCTTATATAGCAAACACCAATATAGATGCCCTAAGTTATAACGATTTAGTTGATGAATTTTTGGTTTTAAGGCAAGCTCATCTTTTTTTCTTTAAAAGTTTAAAAGATGCAGATTGTAAAAAGAAAGGCATTGCAAACGGACATAGCGTATCGGTTGGGGCTTTGTTGTATATAATTGCTGGCCATGCCGAACATCACATAAACATTATTAAAGAACGCTATCTTAAAAAGTAAGCCCTTATTTTAGAAAAATGCTACTCATTAAAACTGTCAAAATTCATAGCTGTTTTAGCTAAAATGTCATACCAATACTAAGGCACAATTATATTACTTATATATCCACAAATTACCTCAAATAAAAAATAATGAATAACTGGTTCAACAAAAATGGTATCCATTTGGGTATAGTAGCAATATTTATTGTTATCTGTTTTGTATATTTTGCCCCAGCATTTTCGGGTAAAGTTTTGTTTCAAAGCGATGTGCAACAGGCACAAGCAGGGCAAACAGAAATTATGAAATACAAAGCCTTAGATGGTAAAGCACCACTTTGGACTAACAGCATGTTTGGCGGTATGCCCAGCTACCAAATATGGACACAATATCCCAATAACTTAACAACGTACATATTAGAAGGTTTAAAATGGGCTTTACCACACCCCGCCGATACACTTTTGCTGTATCTACTCGGTGCTTATTTGTTATTTTGTGTTTTAGGATTAAGCCCTTGGTTAGCGGCTGCGGGTGCTGTGGCTTTTGCGTTTTCGTCGTACAATTTTATAATTATTGATGCTGGCCACACTAACAAAGCCGTTGCAATTGCTTTTTTTGCGCCTATAATTGCAGGTATAATTTTAACTTTTAGAGGTAAATTTTGGTGGGGAGCTTTTTTAACCGCACTATTTTTAGCACTAGAAATTAGAAGCAACCACATACAAATGACTTATTATTTGTTTCTTGCTTTGCTAATTTTGGCAGGTTTTGAACTGTACGAAGCTGTAAAAAATAAAACTTTACCCTCTTTTGCAAAATCGATAGGATATTTAACTGCTGGTGTAATTTTAGCGGTAGCGCTTAACGCATCCATGTTATGGACAACCTACGAGTACGGCCAACTATCAAACCGAGGAAAATCTAACCTAACTATTGCCGATAAAACACAACCAACAAACGGCCTAGATAAAGAATACGCCTACGGTTGGAGCCAAGGTATTGGCGAATGTATCACTTTCTTAATACCTAATGGTTACGGGGGTGCATCAGGGCCTATGTTAAACGATAAATCGGAAGTAGCAAAAACACTAATTGCCAAAGGTGCCGATGCCAGCCAAGCCGAAGGTTTTGCACAACAAATGCCCGTTTACTGGGGCGATAAAGCCTTTACATCTGGCCCTTGGTATTTTGGGGCTTTCGTGGTTTTTTTGTTTGTATTTGGTTTATTTGTGGTAAAAGGGAAATTAAAATGGTGGCTATTATCAGCAACGTTACTTAGTATCTTACTATCGTTTGGTAAAAACTTTACCCTAGTTTCCGATTTCTTTTTTAACAATTTCCCACTGTACAACAAGTTTCGGGCAGTGGAATCTACCTTAGTTATTGCTGGTTTATGTGTTCCTATTTTAGCTTGCTTAGCCATTTACGAAGCCACAAAAAACAAAATCAACGAAAAACAAATCATCAAGCACCTAAAAAAATCGGCGTATATAGTTGTAGGTTTAATTTTGGTATTAATACTATTGCCCACACTCTTATTTACCTTTAAAAGTGCCCAACACCAAGAGTTTATAGGTATGCTAAAACAGGGCCTTGGCGGCGATGAAAGCTTTGCCAACACAGTTGCAAACGCTTTAGTAACCGATAGAATTAATTTGTTTAAGGTAGATGCCGTAAGGTCGTTGATAATTATTGTAGTTGGTATCGCCTTATTATGGGGAGCAATTACCAAAAAACTAAGTGCAAACATTGCCTACATTTTAATGGGATTTTTAATAATGGGCGATATGTGGTTAGTGGATAAACGCTACTTAAACGACAAAAAGTTTGTAGTTAAAAGCGAAATTGAACTTCAAAAACAACCCCGCCAAGTTGATGCTTTTATTTTGCAGGATAAAGACCCCAGTTTTAGGGTTTTTGATATGACAACCTCGCCGTTTAGTAGTGCCAACGCATCGTTTTTTCACAAAAGTATAGGTGGGTATCATGCTGCAAAACTTAAACGCTTTAACGAGGTAATTGATAAACAATTTACAGGTAGTATAAACCAAGATGTGCTGGATATGCTAAACACTCGCTATTTTATTACCAATGGTAAAGATGGTAAAACCGAATCAATGGAGCGTAACAACACCGCCTGTGGAAATGCTTGGTTTGTAAATAGTGTAAAATTTGCTAAAAACAACGATGAAGAAATGCAAGCCATCAGCTCGTTTAATCCGCAAAGCGAAGCTATAATTAACCAAGAATTTGAGAAAGATATTTCTAAAAACACAGGTGTACCCTTAAACGGGATGATAAAACTGACCAGTTACCGACCCGATAATTTGAAATATGAGTATTCGACCGATAAAAATGCAGTTGCCGTATTTTCCGAAATTTGGTACCCACAAGGTTGGAAAATGTACGTTGACGGTACAGAAAAGTCATATTTTAGAGCTAATTACTTGTTAAGAGCAGCAGATTTACCTGCGGGAAATCATACTATCGAATGGAAATTTTTACCAAATGCGTATTATTTCGGCGAAAAAATTTCGTTATGTGCTTCTATAATATTATTTTTAGCGTTCTGTTTGTTAATTTACAGTAAAATTAAAAACAAGAAATTAGCTTAAACTAACCAATTATAAAAAAATCCCAATCAACCCCCGATTGGGATTTTTTTTATTTAAACGCATTAAAACCTTTTTAACGTAATAAAATATTAAATGTTACAAAAATTGTAATTTAGTTTTATGAAGAAAAAATTGTTAAGTAAACCCTTTTTTTTTCTAAATTATTACAGCAGTTTGTGCACTTAACGCAACTTGGTAATGTTGGTTGTATGCTTTTTCAATTTCTAAAAAATTATTATATTGTTGCGGTAAATGTGTTTTTAAATAAATATGTAAGGTGGGTTTTTTATGCGCTAAGTAATCGGTAAACGAAGCTGCAAATAAAAATTGAAATTGCTTTTTTGAAGCATCAATTATTTTTGCCAAACCTTTTTGAAACTCAACTTTATTAACATGTGATGAATGCAATTTGCCTTGCGGAAATATCAACACCAAATTATCGGGGTTATTTAGTAGCTCGCCAGCAAACGCTAAAGATTTTAAAACACTACGATTGTTGGGGTTTACACTAAAAGCCCCTAAATATTTCATAAACCAAAGTTTTTTTGCGGTATCCTCCATTATCATTACATAAAAACGTTTTTTAAGATAAATTTTATTGAGATGCAAAAGCACAAAACCATCCCACCAAGAAAAATGGTTGGCCAATAATAAAACCGATTTTTTAGGCTCTAAAACAACATTGTCATATTTTAAATCTTTAAAGTTTTTTTTAATAATACGGGCTATATACCAGCAAAAAAAACAATAAACTAGGGAGTTTTGCTTGGGCTTTATCATACACTAAATTAAATTGGCAACAATTTTTGCCGATAATAAACTTAACGGAATGCCGCCTCCTGGGTGCACACTGCCACCAGCAAAATACAAATTTTTTATTTTTGATGAGAAATTTGCGTGGCGTAAAAATGCGGCAAATTGGTTGTTAGAACTGGTTCCGTATAAGGAACCTTGGTACGAAAACGTATTTTTTTCTATACTTCGTGGGTCTAAAACGCTTTCGTTTTCAATCAAACTTTCTAAGTCAATAGTAAATTGTTGGTTAATTTTTTTGATAATGTTTGTACGGGCTTCTGCAATTAACGCATCCCAATTTTGCCCAGTATTGTTGGGTACATTTATCATTACAAACCAGTTTTCGCAACCTTGTGGCGCATCAACAGGCTTGTGTTTGTTGCTAATGTTTATGTAAACTGTGGCATCGTTAGCAATGGTTTTCTTATCAAAAATGGCTTCAAACTCGGCTTTGTAATCGTTGCTAAACAAAATATTATGTAAGCCCAAATTTGTAAAAGTTTGCTTTATGCCCCAATAAAATATTAATGCCGAACTAGAGCGTTCTTGTTGTAATATTTTAACTGGTGCTTTGTGGTTTTTCAACAATCGGGTGTAGGTAAAATACACATCCATATTAGAAACCACAATTTTTGCGGGTACTAATTTTTGCTTTATCAAAATGCCTGTAACGGTTTTATTCTCAACACAAATTTCATCAACCAAAGTATTGTAAATAAATTTTACACCCAGATCCTCCGCTAGTTTTACCAAACTTTGCACAATGCTGTACATACCTTTGTGCGGAAAATAAGCACCCAAATTTTGTTCTAAATGCGGTATAACGTTTAAAGTTGCTGGTGCTTTATAAGGATTAGAGCCATTGTAAGTTGCAAACCTATTGGCGTATTGCTGCATTTTTTCGTCTGTAAAAAAGCTTTGGTTAGCTTGAGCCATTGTTCTAAAAGCATCAATCTTACCAAAATTAAAAACTGATTTTAAGGTGTTTAACGATAAATAGGTACTCAGTTTTTGCAACGACTTTTCTAAAAATACGTGGTGGGTAATATTATAAATGGTGCGGCTTTTATTTAGGTAAGTAAAAAGTTGAATGGCCTTAGTTGTGGTGTTTTTTTCAACTTCCTTACCAAAATCTTCGCTGTTTGCCGATGCAGAAAATGTGGTTCCGTCGGACCAAAAATACTTGCAAACTTCGTCAAGTTTTTTGTACGTAAAATAATCTTCGGGTTTTTTATTGGCTAGTGTAAAAAGTTCATCTACATATTGTGGCATAGTAAATAAGCTTGGCCCAGCATCAAAACTATAATCGCCTTGTTTAAAATGCGCTAATTTTCCTCCTGCAAAAGCATTTGCTTCGTAAACGGTTACCTCGTAATTTTTTACAGCTAAGCGTATAGCGGTAGCAATGCCAGCAATTCCGGCTCCTATTATTATGGTTTTAGGCATTTATAAATAAGTAAAATTTGTTGGTTTTGGTTTTTAAAATAGTTATTTTTTATAAAAGTTAAATGCAAAGTTTTAATCCAACAAATCTAATTTAAGAACAACAAAAAACCCAATGGTAAATTTTTGCATTTCCCATAAAAAATACCCTCTTTTGCATTATAATTAAAGCTTACGCTGATAACCATAAAATGAAACAAATTAAAAAAATTTATAGTGCGGCAAATCAAACAAATAAATTGTTTGTGGCCCATTTTATTGTTTTTTTTAATTACCCGGTAAAGCTAAAAATTATTAGGCTACCCTTATTTACTACTTTGCGTTGATACCGCATTACCCATTAAATATTGCTAAAAAGGTTTTTTTAGCAACAGTAAAATTAATCCAGCCATTTAATAATAAGCAAAATTTCTACTTTTAAAATGCAAATTTCCGATTTTAAAATATTAGTTGCAGGCCTAGAACATGTAAGTTATGCTCAGCAAATATGCGACGAAATGCTTGTATCGGCAAAAAGCCGTGGAACGGGTATTGCCAAACGCTCTCCAGAATATGTGGCCAATAAAATGCTGGAAGGCAAAGCCGTAATTGCGTTTCATACCGATGGCACTTGGGCAGGTTTTTGTTACATTGAAACTTGGAGCCACGAGAGTTTTGTAGCCAATTCGGGCTTAATTGTTAACCCGATATACCGTAAAGCAGGTTTGGCAAAAGCAATTAAAAACAGAATATTTGCGCTTTCGCGAGAAAAATACCCCGACTCTAAAATATTTGGTTTAACCACTGGATTGGCAGTAATGAAAATAAATTCTGAATTAGGGTACGAACCCGTAACCTACTCGGAACTTACCCAAGACGAAAACTTTTGGAAAGGTTGCCAAAGCTGTGTTAACTACGATATTTTAATGAGCAAGCAACGCCAAAATTGTATGTGCACCGCTATGCTTTACGACCCTGCCGAAAAGAAAGAAGAAGAACAAGAGCGTTTTAAAAAAATTACCAAAAAAGCAACCCTTTTAGAGCGTATTGAAGCCAAGTTGCGAAGTACCCTAAATAATTTGCCTCAGATATAGTTTAAGATTTTTATCCCACATAAAAAATGAAAAAAAAAGTTGTTTTAGCTTTTAGCGGAGGGTTAGATACCTCGTTTTGTTGTATTTACCTTACCAAAGATTTAGATTTAGAAGTGCACTCGGTTATTGTAAACACGGGTGGCTTTACAGCCGATGAACTTGCCGAAATTGAAAAACGAGCGTACAGCCTGGGTGTAACCAGCCACCAAGCAGTTGATGCCGTAAAAGGATATTACGACGCTTGCCTAAAATATTTGGTGTACGCTAACGTGTTAAAAAACAACGTTTACCCGCTATCGGTTAGTGCCGAGCGGGTTACTCAAGCCACTGCAATTGCCAATTATGCTAAGCAAATAAATGCCGATTTTGTAGCCCACGGTAGCACAGGTGCAGGTAACGACCAAGTGCGGTTTGATATGATTTTTAATATCTTAATTCCTAAAGTTGGCATTATTACTCCTATAAGAGATTTAAAATTAAGTCGCGAAGCCGAGATAGAATACCTACATAAACACGGTTTAGAAATAAACGCCGAAAAAGCAAAATACTCAATAAACAAAGGGATTTGGGGCACATCTGTTGGGGGTAAAGAAACCCTAAACAGCAACGGAATGCTGCCCGAAGAAGCTTGGCCAACTCAACTTACCGCAACCAGCGAACAAGATATTGAATTAGAATTTGTAGCTGGCGAATTAACAGGTGTAAATGGTACAACCTACTCCCACCCTACTCAAGCCATTCAAGCTTTACAAGCCATTGCCGCACCGTTTGCAATTGGCCGAGATATACATATTGGCGATACCATTATTGGCATTAAAGGCCGTGTAGGTTTTGAGGCTGCTGCACCCATCATTATCATTAAAGCACACCACACATTAGAAAAGCATACGCTAACCAAATGGCAGTTAAACTGGAAAGATCAGCTTTCTTTATTTTACGGAAATTGGTTACACGAAGGCCAGTTTCACGACCCTATTATGCGTAATATGGAAGCATTTTTTACCGATACTCAAAAAACTGTTAACGGAAAAGTGTTTATAAAATTAATGCCCTACCGCTTTGTGGTTTTAGGTATTGAGTCGGGTAACGATTTAATGAATAATGCTTTTGGCAGCTACGGCGAAATGAACGAAGGCTACACTGGCGACGATGTAAAAGGATTTTCTAAAATTTTTGGCAACCAAACCAGCATTTGGCATAAAGTAAACCAACCCTTATGATAAAAGCAGGCATAATAGGTGGCGCAGGTTATACCGGTGGCGAATTGTTGAGAATTTTAATAAACCACCCCGAGGTAGAAATTGCTTTTATACATAGCAATAGCAATGCGGGAAACTTAATATCGGCAGTGCATACCGATTTATTAGGCGATACCGATTTACGCTTTACCAGCGAACTTTCGCAGGATATTGATGTACTGTTTTTGTGCGTAGGTCACGGCGATGCAAAAAAGTTTTTAGATGCCAACCTCATTAATGATAATATAAAAATAATAGACCTTTCGCAGGATTTTAGACTGGAAGCAAATGCAACTTTGGGGAACAAAAAATTTGTTTACGGTTTGCCCGAGTTAAATTTAGAAAGTATAAAAACCGCCCAAAATATTGCAAACCCAGGTTGCTTTGCTACCTGCATACAATTGGGTTTATTGCCATTGGCAAAAGCAGGTTTGCTAAATACTGAAGTACATATTAATGCCACCACAGGCTCTACCGGTGCAGGGCAAAGTTTATCGGCAACCTCACATTTTAGCTGGCGCAACAATAATTTATCAATTTATAAAGCATTTGAACACCAACACTTAAACGAAATTGGCCAATCGTTAAACGCAATACAACCAAAATCGGCAACAGCCATAAGCAAACAAACCCTAAGTTTTATACCCCAACGCGGCGATTTTACACGTGGTATTTTAGCTACCATCTATTTAGATTGTGATTTAACTTTACCCGAAGGAAACAAATTGTTTGAAGATTTTTATAACCTGCATCCTTTTACACACGTTAGCCCAACAAGCATACACCTTAAACAAGTGGTAAATACCAACAAAGGCTTAATTTATTTAGAAAAACACGGCAGCAAACTTTTAATTATTAGCGTGATAGATAATTTACTGAAAGGCGCATCGGGTCAGGCGGTTCAAAATATGAATTTGCTTTTTGGCTTATCGCAAACTACAGGTTTAAAGTTAAAGGCTACAGCTTTTTAAAAGGTGATACATTTTGTGTGAGTAATATGGAAAATCAAAACATAGAATACAAACAGAATTGGCGTGATGAATACATAAAATGGATTTGTGGTTTTGCAAATGCTTCGGGAGGCAAAATTTATATTGGTATAACCGATAAAGGAGCGGTAACAGGGGTAATAGATGCAAAAAAACTTTTAGAAGATATTCCAAATAAAACAAAGGATATTTTAGGAATAATAGTTGATGTTAATTTAAAAACTAAAGAAAAATTAAACTATATTGAAATTGTTGTGGAGCCTTATCCATATCCAATTAATTATCAAGGGCAATACCATTACCGTTCTGGCAGCACAAAGCAAGAATTGAAAGGTGCAGCATTAGATAAATTCATATTACAAAAACAAGGTAAACACTGGGACGCTATACCTCAACCCAATTTTTCTGTTAAAGATTTTTCGAAAAATGCTTTAACCTATTTTAAAACTAAATCGGCAGATACACAGCGAGTGGATGTAGGAGTTTTAAAAGAAAAAACAGCAGAACTTATACAAAAATTGCACTTAAATGCTGATTCTGTTTACTTAAAACGAGCCTGTGTATTATTGTTTAATGCCGACCCTGAAAAATACATTACTGGTGCTTATGTAAAAATTGGCTATTTCTATACCGACGATGATTTAGCCTATCAAGATGAAATACATGGACACCTATTTGAACAAGTAGAGAAAACAATAGATTTACTTTTAACCAAATATTTAGCAGCTGCAATAACCTACAACAATTTAAATAGAATAGATAAATATCCAATACCTGAAAAAGCTTTGAGAGAAGCGGTGTTGAATGCAATTGTACACAAAGATTACAGTAGCGGAAACCCAATTCAGATAAGCGTGTATAGTGATAAACTAATTATTTGGAATGCAGGGCAATTACCAAATAATTGGACAGTAGCCAATCTTAAAACCAAACACGCATCTCAACCCAATAACCCTGATGTTGCCAATTGTTTTTTTAGAGCAGGATTAATAGAAGCTTGGGGGCGGGGTACTATAAAAATTATTAATGAATGTAAACTAGCGAAAATAGATTTGCCTATTTTTTATAATGAAGGTTCCGAGTTTTGGATTGAGTTTACATTTAAACCAATTAAATTGGCTATTAAAAAACCTAAAACCAAAATAATGGGCACAAATAGCAATAAAATAATGCAACTTTTAGCTAATAATGGTGCCTTAACAATTGTTGAAATGGCTAAACAAATTGGTATAGCAAATAGAACAGTAGAAAGAATTATAAAACAATTACAAGCCCAAAATATAATTATTAGAAGCGGTAGTGATAAAACAGGCACTTGGATTATAAATGAAATGTCGGTGTAAATGTCGGTGTAAATGTCGGTGTAAATAACTTTTAAAATAGTGCTTAATAATTTTAGGCACTCAAAAAAGTGTTTTTAAACTGCCATAATTTACAACAAAAAAATAGTTCGAAAATATAGCTATAATAAATACTCTAAAAAAAATATCCTACCCCTAAATCTAAAATATTTTAATTACGTTTGCATTATCAAAACGGGGTGCCTTGTTTGTGATGTTACGGTTTTAGTAACCCTACACAAATACAAAAACAGGCTGAGATCATACCCATCTAATAAAGTAAAATTAAAAATTTAAAACTAAACAGGTTTTGAATTTTGACTTTTCACTTTTGAGGAGCACCTGATGCGGGTAATGCCGACGTAGGGATTTAAAGGTATAAGTTAATTTATAAACCGTTGGTAACCCCAGCTTTCGGTTAAGTTTAACTAAAAAAAATCAAACACATTGAAAAAATTTATTGCTGGCGTAAGCATTGCCCTGTTGCCCTTTTTGGTAAGTGCACAAAATTTTATTGTGGGTAAAATTATTGCCTCCGATAGTCAAAAGCCATTATCTGGTGCAAACATCAAAATAAAAAACTATAACTATGTTGGCACATCGACAGCCAATGGCGAGTTTAAAATTGCGGTTTTAAAACCCGGTAAATACGTTTTACAGGTAAGTTACGTAGGCTATCAAACCCAAATATTAACCGCACAATCGGGTAATATCCCAAATATTATCACATTAAAAAACAATGTTTTAATGGCCGATGAAGTAATGGTAACTGCTACCCGAGCCAGCGAAAACGCAGCAACCACATTAAAAAACTTAACTAAAGCCGAAATCGAAAAAAATAATTTCGGGCAAGATTTACCGTATCTATTAAACCAAACGCCTTCGGTGGTGGTATCATCCGATGCTGGTGCAGGGATAGGCTACACTGGTTTGCGCATACGTGGGTCCGATGCTACCCGCATAAACGTAACCGTAAACGGCATACCCATAAACGATACTGAAAGCCAAGGTATGTTTTGGGTAAATATGCCCGATTTTGCTTCCTCGGTAGATAATATACAAATACAACGTGGTGTAGGAACCTCAACAAATGGTGCAGGTGCTTTCGGCGCAAGCCTAAATATACAAACCAATACACGCCAAGATACCGCTTATACCGAGCTAAATACAGCCGCAGGTAGTTACCGAAGTTTAAAAAACACCCTAAAAATAGGTACTGGCTTAATAAATGGTAAATTTAGTTTCGATGGTCGCTTATCGCGGATAGTATCAGACGGGTATATTAATAGGGCAACAACCAACCTAAAATCGTATTTTGTAACAGGCGCATATTATGGTAAAAATAGTTTGTTGCGTATCAATGCTTTTTCGGGGAAAGAAAAAACATACCAAGCTTGGAATGGTGTACCCGAAGATTCGCTGGCTACTAATCGCAAGTATAACAGCTTTACATACCCAAACCAAACCGATAATTACCAGCAAGACCACTACCAGTTGTTGTACTCGCAAGCCATCTCACCTAAAATAGTTTTTAACGGGGCTTTGCATTATACCAAAGGGGCTGGCTATTACGAGGAATATCAAGAAAAGCAGGCTTTCGCCGATTATAATTTTACACCCATAAACATTGGCGGTGTATTAATTGATAGTACCAATTTGATACGACAAAAATGGTTAGACAACGATTTTTATGGTGCTACATATTCCTTTATTTACACGCCAAACAACCAATTTAATTTTACTTTAGGTGGTGCTTATAACCAGTATGATGGTAACCATTTTACCGAAGTTATTTGGGCACAATACGCTGCCGATAGTAAAATTAGGCACAGGTTAAACCAAAATAATGGTTTTAAAACCGATTTTAACGTTTACACTAAAGCGCAATACCAAATTAATAATTTTTCGCTTTTTGCGGATTTACAATATAGAAAAATTGCTTACGATTTTTTAGGATTTAACAATATTGGGCAAAATGTAACTCAAACCGATGCGCTTAACTTTTTTAATCCTAAATTAGGTTTAACTTACACTATTGATAAGCAAAGCAATGTTTACGCCTCGTTTTCGGTAGCCAATAAAGAACCAAACCGTAACGATTACACACAATCAACTCCTGCTAGCCGACCAAAACACGAGCGTTTAAATAATATAGAAGCAGGCTATCGCTTTAAATCCAAAATTGTATTCGGCGGAGTGAATTTATATAGTATGCTTTACAAAAACCAATTGGTGCTTACTGGGCAAATAAATGATGTGGGAGAATATATACGCAGCAATGTTTCGCAAAGTTACCGCAATGGTGTTGAGCTTGATGTTGCCATACAAATTTCACCTTCACTTTCGTGGATGCTTAACGCTGCGACAAGGCAAAATAAAATCAAAAATTTTAATGAGTTTATTGATGATTACGATAACGGCCGACAGATATTTAACATCTACAAAAAAACTGACATTGCTTTTTCCCCAAACTTTGTAGGCGGTAGTACCCTAAGTTATCAACCTGTAAAAAATGCAGAAATTGTTTTGTTAAGCAAATATGTTAGTCAGCAATTTTTAGATAATACCAGTAACCAAAACAGAAAACTTAACGCTTTTTTTGTAAACGATGTAAGGTTGCAATATAATTTAAAATCTAAAGGTATTAAGAATATAGGCCTTGGCCTGCAAATAAATAATGTGTTTAACACCCTTTACGCCAGCAATGGCTATACTTTTAGTTACCTAGCGGGAGGTTTGGTCACCGAAAACTTTTACTACCCACAAGCCGAAACTAATTTTATGGCATCGGTAAATGTTAGGTTTTAACCTGTCACTCTGAGTGCAACGAAGAGTCTGCCCTGTCATTCAGAGCGAAACACCTGTCATTCAGAGCGAAGCACCTGTCATTCAGAGCGAAGCGAAGAATCTCACAATACAACCTGTCATCAGAGCGAAGCACCTGTCACTCTGAGTGCAACGAAGAGTCTCACTGTCACTCTGAGTGCAACGAAGAGTCTCAATGTCACTCAGAGCGAAGCGTGGAATCTAATTGTCATTCAAAGCGAAGCGAAGAATCTCAAACACATAATAGAAAATAAAAATAAAATATAAAACAAATGAAATTATTAATCACCTGCCCTCCAATGATCAAAGCTATTGATCAGTTTAGATATTTATTTGAAGAAAAAGGGATAGAACTTGTTATTCCAAATTTTCTCCAAACTTTAACTGAAGAAGAGCTATTAGAAATAGTGCCTACAGTTGATGCTTGGATAATTGGCGATGACCAAGCTACCGAAAAAGTTTTTACCGCAGGCAAAAATGGTAAACTAATTGCAGCCGTTAAATGGGGCGTAGGTGTTGATAATGTTGATTTTAAAGCTTGCGAAAAACTGGGTATTCCTATTGCCAATACGCCACGTATGTTTGGTAACGAAGTAGCCGATATGGCTTTGGCGTACTTTACAGGCTTAATTCGCGAAAGTTATTTGGTTGATAGAGAAGTGCGTAAAGGCAATTGGATAAAGCCCGCAGGCATGTCGGTTGAAGGAAAAACAGTAGCATTAATTGGCTTAGGCGATATTGGCTTAGCCACCGCCCGTAGGCTAAAAGGCTTTAGTGTACAAATTAACGCCTACGACCCGTTTACAAAACTAACCGCCGCCGAAGCAGGTGTAGATAAAATATTAGCCTTCCCAGATGGTTTAGCCGAGGCTGATTTTGTGATTGTAACTTGTGCATTAACACCATCAAGCTATCAAATGATAAATAATGATACTATTTCTAAAATGAAAGATGGGGTAATTATTATCAACGTTTCAAGAGGTGGATTAATAGAGCAAAACGCCCTAATTGAAGCCTTAAAAAGCGGTAAAGTAAAATCGGCAGGTTTAGATGTTTTTGAAATAGAGCCTTTGCCAATGGATAGCCCACTTAGAAATTTTGAGCAATGTATATTTGGCACTCATAACGGCTCTAATACCAAAGAAGGCGTAATTAGAGCAAGTATGAAAGCCATAGAAATTTTGTTTGGCTATTTAAATATTAAGTAATATGGATAACAAAAAGGCGGTTGTAATTACGGGTGTTTTAGGAGGTATTGGTAGCCAATTGGCTCAAACCTTTCAAGAGAATGGCTATAAAGTAATTGGTCTCGATTTTTTGGACCAACCATCGCCTTATTGTGATTTGTTTTTTAGGATGGATTTGCACCAATACTGTTCGGATGCGGCCTATAAAAAAAGTATGGATAGTATATTTGATAAAGAAATACCCGAACTTTTTTTATTGATAAACAATGCAGCAGTACAAATATTAGATAACCTGATAGACTTAAGCTTACAAGATTGGACCCAAACATTAAACGTTAATTTAACAGGGCCGTTATTGCTAAGCCAAGTGTTTTTAGCAAGGTTAGAGGCTTCACAAGGTTCAATTATAAACATTGCCAGCATACACCACCAATTAACAAAAAAGCGTTTTGTTTCTTATGCAACATCAAAAAGTGCGTTGGTGGGTTTAACAAAAGCACTATCTGTAGATTTGCAAGGAAGAGTTAGAGTAAACGCCATCAGCCCAGCCGCAATAGATACACAAATGTTAAGAGATGGCTTTGGTAATAACGAAGCCAAAGTGCAATTGCTTAACGAAATGCACCCCAGTCAACGCATAGGCAAACCACAAGAAGTATCGCAACTGGCCTTACTTTTAGCCGAAGATAAACTGGGCTTTATTAATGGTGCAAACTTAAATATTGATGGTGGAATTAGTAATGTTTTAAAAGATTTAGAGTAAAGGCATGAAAATTCACTGGGTTTTATTTTTTTTGATTTGCCTAAACTTGAACCTTAAAGCTCAGGTATCAAAACCTATTTTAACCAGCAGGTGGTTTCATCCGAGGGATAACTTGGATACCTTAAATACCCTGGCCATGATTAAAACTTTTAAACCAGCCCGTATAGATTGGACTTATTGCGATGATGATAAAGTTTTAAAAAAATACCGAGATTTAAACATTCCATACAGTTTAGCCATAAACCCACAAACACCCGATTCTGCTGGCTTTACTACACCAAAAACAAGAATTATTACACCTAGTGGAGTACCATATACTGCTTCATGGATGAATTGGAAAATGAATAATCCTTATTGGGGATGTGTAAACAATCCTTTGTTTAAAAAGATTTTTTTTCACAATACAGTAAAACTCATAAATTTAAAACCTTATGCGATTTTAGTTGACGATGCCTTGTTCAATATACAATTGCAAAGAGAAAAAAGAGATATGGTAGGTTGCTTCTGCACATATTGTGTTGATAATTTTTATCGGAACATATCTAAAACAAGCACTTTAAATTATTTATCGCGAGAAGATTTATTGCCAAAAATAACGAAGTACATTGAGTCTGATAAAAAAGATACTCTTTCATTTGCCACTCAACACACCGTTAATTTATATAAAACAAAACAAAACGAATCAGTTCTTAAGTTTCTTAAAGAATGGAAAAATAAAATTTTACTTTACGAACCATCTATTAAAACCTTAGCCAACAATAACAGTGGTAATTGGGAAGACATTTTTAAAGTTTTTGATGGTGGTATTGCAGAATTGCAAACCAAAAACCTAAACATCGCTTTTTTGGATAGCGTATTTAATGTTTCGGATAAATTAGGAAAAACCCAAAATTTTACACTGGTATCTTCAGATGAGTATGCTCAAAATTATTTGATTGCTTATTTATACGCAAAGGGAAGAGATTATTTTATACCTTGGGATTTATTTGTCCCTAACTCTAAAAGCAGTGCCAACAGATATTATACAGATACACTCAAACAACGCTCATTTTTAGACCTGCTTCAATCTAAGGAAACCAAAATTGAATTTAGAGCTACTTTAGATTTCTTTGATAACAATAATTGGTACAACATTAAAAAAGAGAACGGATATGTCAAAATAATTTTATGTGAATATCCCTTAAAACCAAGAAATCGCAAATTGATTTTTTTATTCTATGCTATCACAGCTTTAGCTTTTTCAAGCTTGTTATATTTTATATCAAAAAAAATAAGAGTCTCCAATTTTAAAATAAGGAAGTATCATCAACCACATTTAAGTGTAGAATAATGAAGCGATTTTTAAATTCCCCTACGCTAATGACCTGGATGAGCTATTCAACCAAGGCATTAGCTTTGTTTGGAATTTTGCCCTTGGTTTTAAAGCTTTTTTCGCCAGGCGATATCGTACTGTGGTATTTGTTTGCCACCATCATAACGATGCAAAGCCTGGCCGATTTTGGTTTTCGCCAAACTTTCTCCCGTATAATTTCTTACGCTTTTAAGGGCGTAAGCGAAATTGTTGTTTATACAGGCAAAAATAATACTA
>JAYULE010000155.1:0-35260 GCA_043763845.1 Sphingobacteriales bacterium | reverse complement strand
CTTACTCCTGAAAAAAGTGAGCTGATTAAATATGCCTTTTAATTAATTGAAAACCAAATAGTTATAAAAAGTGCTTGACGGCTATGCCCCTTTGGGGGAGATTCGGCGTAAAAAAAGGATGCCTGCCGGCCGGCAGGCGGGCCGCTACCGTCGTTAACGCTTTAAAATCGTAAATATCATTGGTTTACAGCAAATTATACTATAGCTTAATAATCGAACTTGGGTTTATAGCTTCCCCTTAATCTATTTGCCACTAATTTACGAAGCTTGATGGCGAAGGTTTCCGAAAAGTCTACTTTTGAAATAGTTTAGGCATTATACCAAATTTTTATGTGCAGCCAAACTTAAGTAAATATTAATTGGATTATTTATTAGACCAAAATGAATTATAAAATATAGGCTTAATTGCATTATTTTGGGTATTAACATTTCTAAATTAGCTAAACGGAAGAAAATCTTTAGTGTTTTTAATTTGGAAAAAAAAGAAATGAGTAAAACTTAAATTTAATGAGTACTAGCAAATTCTTAAATGCAGGCATCATTACGAACGATGGTAATCGCTAAGCCGTGGTTAATTACTACACGAATCACGGTAGGGGTTAACACAAAAATCCGCACCACTTTATAAATTCCCCAGTTACTATCAATTTTATTCTAAGCCAATTGCCTTTAATAATACCGCCGCGTTAAATGTTTTACATTCACCTTGTTTTATTTTATAGTCGAAAAACATTTTATCGCCATCTATTTTTACATCGAAGTTAAAATTACGTATTTGTGTGGGGTACTGCTGTTGTAGCTGGGCAATTTGCAAATCGTGTGTAGCAAATAATGTTGGTGTTTGTTGCGAAACTAGTTTTTCTACCAATGCTTTAGAGCCTTCGTATTTATCTTTACTGTTAGTGCCTCGTAGCATTTCATCAATTAAAACCAAGGTGTTTGGGTGGGATTGACTTAGTTCCAAAATCATTTTTAGTCGGTTAATTTCGGCTTTAAAAGTAGATGTTTCGGCATCAAGCGAATCTATAATTCGCATATAACTTACCAACATAAAAACCGAAGTTTTAAAATAACTAGCGCAAACATTTGCGCCCGTAAATGCCAATACCATATTTATACCCAATGTGCGTAAAAAGGTACTTTTACCCGCCATATTAGATCCCGTAATAATATCGGTACTTGGGTTTTGTGCAAAATTAAAATGATTACTTACACTTTTGCTTTCGCTAATAAGTGGGTGAGCCATATTTTGGGCATCAAAGCAAAAAACAGGCGAAATTATTGGTCTAACCCAGTTTGGGTGGTTGCAATTTAGGGTTGCTAAACTTATTAATGCCTCAAAATGTGCTATAACATCAAAACTTTGTATAACGGTGTTTGTGCAATTAGCTTCCCAGTGGTACAATTTTTTTATTATTCTTAAATCCCAACAAAAAAATAAGTTTAGCACTATACCTACCAATATGTTATTGCGGTAATCTAAATTGGTGGATATTTTACTTAGTTGCTGTATTTGGGTATGTGTTTTATTGCCGTTTGGGTTTTTTAGTTCAGCTACAATTTGTTTTATATAAGGAGTTTGCCATTCTATCTCTTCAATATTTTTGATTAGACTGGAAACCGTTTTTAAGGCCGAATTTGTTTTACTAACTATATTGTGAGCCGTATTTATGGGTTTAATATATAGGTTATACACCACAAAATTTATAACGAGTTGCAAGCTAAAAATGCTCCAAAAAATCCCATTAAAAGCAATTGCGATAGCTAGTATGGCAAATGTAAGTAGCGGTAAAAAGATAATAATAAAATTTATTATTTTGGTATTTATAAAGTTTAGCGAATTGGGCAATTGATTTTCTAACTTGTTTTTTAATGTTATTAAAACATCGGGCTTAAGTGAGAAAAGCGAAGCTCTAAAATTTAAATTCTGGTTTTGTCTCTCGTTTAATTCCACTAATGCATTTGCCCTATCGGCGATTATTGTTTCGGTATCGGATTGTTGTAACCAATTGGCAATAAAATGTTTACCGGTGTTTGTATGGGCTCGGTTTAGGTAAGCGAATAAAGATTTTTGGCCAAAAATATCTAAATCGGAAGTGTAAGCGTGTCGGCCATTAGAAAATTGGCTACCGTCACAATAAATATTTTGTTTCACATTTATAATATCAATTTCGTTTTGTAATAAGGTAGCACAATGCCTTTGGTGGTTTAACAAGCTTAGTAATTTGGTGTGTTTACCTACCAAATATAAAAAGAGTGTAATTACTATAATACCTAAACCAATACTTAACTCAGCGCTATAACTCATTGTATAAAACAAACCAGCCACACCAATAAAAAACAAAACTAGTCTAAGTAGCGAATAGGTGTTAATTGTTTTTTTTAAGCTGTTAATAACTGTATTAATATCGGTAAGTTGTTGTTGGTAAGTTGATTGTGTTGTGCTTTGCATAAATTAGATTTGTAAGGCTAAATTAAAGTAATTTTTGTTTTGCTTTACCATTGTTTATGGTAATTTTTGCAACTCTGCAATCCCTAAAATAATATGAAAATTACCCTTTTAAGCATCGGTAAAACCGAAGAAAAATACATAAAAGAAGGTATTGATATTTACCTAAACAGGCTAAAGCATTATATAAAATTTGAAATTGTTGAATTACCCGAACTTAAAAACACCAAACATTTAAGTCAAGATTTGCAAAAGAAAAAAGAAGCTGAGATGCTATTTAAACAATTTGATAACACCGATTTTGTGGTACTGTTAGACGAACGTGGAACAGAGTTTACCTCACAATCATTCTCCGATTTTTTAAATAAACGAATGGTTGCCAGCACTCAAAATTTATTATTTGTAATAGGCGGCCCCTACGGTTTTGATGTAAGTATCTACGACCGAGCAAACGCAAAAATCTCACTCTCAAAACTTACTTTTTCGCACCAAATGGTAAGGTTATTTTTTGTGGAGCAGGTATATAGGGCATTTACCATTTTAAAAGGCGAACCTTATCATCATCAATAAAAAAGCCACCCAAATTTCTTCGGATGGCTTTAACAAACAAACACTAACCAATTATTGCCCAATTAAAAGTGGCGCCTTTCCATCGGTAACAATAATTTTAGTATTGGGCGAAGCCGATAAATCTTTAAAGGCTTGTATGGTATTGTATTGAATAATACGATCGGTTAATCCTTCCGAAATTATTTTTTGCGAAGTGCTTATACCTTCGGCTTCTATTTTTTTACGGTCGGCTTCTTGTTTTTCTTTCAAAAGCACAAACTCCATACGTTGCGATTCTTGCTCGGCTTGTAGTTTTTCTTCGATAGATTTGCTTAACCCAGCTGGCAAAACAATGCTTTTAAGTAAAACTGCTTCAATAACAAAGCCTCTATCGCCCAGCATACTCGTCATTTGTGTAGTAATCGCTTTTTCTATTTTACCACGTTCGGCGGTATGCATATCTTTAGCCATGTATTTAGAACAAATATCGGCAGCAGCCGATCTAAATATGCTTACAATAACCACATCCTCGTAGTTCATACCTATTTTTTCGATAACGCTAGGTACATCTTTAGGTATAATATGGTAAAGTATCGAAATTTCGGATTGTACATTTAAACCCTCTTTTGATGGTAAAGACAGTCTAACTTCCAAATTTACAGTACGTGTAGGTACTTTAATAATAGTAGTTGTAAATGGGTTAAACCCAACAATACCCGCATTAATTGTTGTGGGTGTAAGTACACCTAGGGTTCGTCTAACGCCCACTTCACCTTGCCTAATAACGGTACATGCGTTTAGGGAAATAAAAAATAAAAATGCAATAAAAATTAAAAATGGAGTTCTCATAATTGTGCTGATTTTGTATATAAAAGAATGTAATTGGATTTTTTACTTTAAATTAAGGCACAAAATTGCTTTAATTAAAAATATTGAGGTGTGTTTTTAAACAAATACTACCTAATTTAAAAACGAACCATATAGTACCTGCAAACCATATTTACAGGTTTTAGGTAAGATTTTGGTTGTTGTAAAATAGAATAAATAGGTAGTTGTAGGGTGTGCGTTTATAATCCAAACGTTTAAAAATTTGGTTGTTTTAAAAACGATATTTTGTTTACGGATGGTGTTTGTGTAGTTTTCTAAAAACGAAATATCTTCTAACTGTTTTTCAGTTTTAATTAACGAGGTATTATCTTGGTTGTAATAAGGTATTGCACCTACAAACAAGTTAATCATTAATAAAAATACAACTGTAAAATTTTTCATTTTTTGCGCAATTTAAATTGCTTTACTTCATTAAGTAAAAGTAATACTATTAAAAAATAAAAATAGTCATTAAATCGTAATCTTAAAAAATTGTGCTTTTCATGAATTTAATATTGCTTTTAAATAAATGCCCAATATGTTTATCAAACAATAGTTATCACTACATTGCTAATATATTTTAAATAAGATTGTATGGATTTTTTTAACCACAAACGCCATTACCGCTTTAAGGGCGGCAACAATGGCAACGAAAACAAACTGTTTTGGATAATTGGAGTTGTGCTAACCTTGGTTTTTCTGCTGATTTATTATTATAAAAAATAAACCAGCAGAAATTTAGGTTTTATGGGTTTTTACCGGATGTTTTTTTGATAGCTCCTGCAGGTTTAGATTTTGCCGATGCAACGTTGTTTTTTGGTTTAACAACTTTTGGTTTTTCTATCTTAATATCTTTCACCTCTTTTTTATCGGTAGCTTCATCGGCAGCATCAGTGGCTGGTAATTCGGTTTCTTCGGTAAATAAGGGCAAGGTTTTAATAATATTAAACCAGTTTATAATTTTTTTCATATCCGAGCCATAAACCTTCTCTTCATCATAATTTGGGGCAACTTGGGCAAAAAAATCTTTTAAAACTGCACCATCGGCTTTAGCTTCGGGTACAATACCTTCGTAATTTTTTATGGCGTTTAAAACGTCTTTCAGTTTTAAATCTTCATCGTTACCATAAACTGTAATATCATCTAAAGTTGCAAGTTTAGATGTTGAGAGGTTAATTACTAGCTTATTTTTTTGCTCGTCGAGGGTTTCTAAAATATAACCCGTTTTATTTTGAGCTAACATTTTATACAATCCCGGCCTACCGGATACGGATACTAATCCTACTAAATTCATAATTTATCAAATAAAATAATTAGTCTTCAATTAAATCAACGCTTAAAATTCTATCGCCTTGTCTAATTTCATCAACCATATCAACGTTTTCTATTACTTTTCCAAAACAAGTATGGTTACGGTCTAAATGTGCGGTATTGTTGCGGCTATGGCAAACAAAAAATTGTGAGCCGCCTGTGTTTCTACCTGCATGTGCCATAGATAATACTCCACGGTCGTGGTATTGGTTCTCGCCAGTTAACTCACAATCAATGTGGTAACCTGGCCCACCAGCACCTGCTTTATGCGCTGTTGCTGCATCTCGTGAAAACGGACAACCACCTTGAATAACAAAATCATTTAACACACGGTGAAAAGTTAACCCGTTATAAAAACCTTCGCTAGCTAATTTTTTAAAATTTGCAACAGCCTTTGGGGCATCTTTCTCGTAAAAATCAACAGTAAAATTTCCTTTTTCTGTTTTAATTATTGCTTTACTCATTTTAATTTTAAATTTTTGTGATGCGAAAATAACAAAATTTTGTAGCCTATTAAACGTTTCTCATCATTATAGTTAGATTTATAAAATGAAATTAATTTATTTAATCCTTTTGGGGATGCTTTTTGTAGGCCAAACCTTTGCAGCATCTATACTTATTGGTATGGATGAAGAACAAAAAAACCACCTTAAAGCTTACGGAATAGCATTTTTATGCCTTAAAAACGATATTGCAGTAGACTGGCTTTTAAACTACAAAGGCGGTAGCTTCTTAATAAAATACAACACTAAAGTAGAAAGCGAATTAAAAATTAGAGGCGTAAGTTACGATGTTATTGCCGATGCCCAAGTAAACGCCATACTATCCGAAATTACCCAACCAAACGTAAACCAAGATATTGTAAAATTAGAAAAAGCACCCAAAATTGTCGTTTACTCACCTAAAAATAAACTCCCCTGGGACGATGCCGTAACCATGGTACTCACTTATGCCGAAATACCTTACGAAGTGATTTATGATGAAGATATATTAAAGGGTAAACTAGTAAGTTACGATTGGTTGCACTTGCACCACGAAGATTTTACGGGCCAATATGGGCGCTTTTGGGCAAACTACAAACAGGCTTTGTGGTATAAGCAAGATGTAAAATTGCAAGAAGAAACGGCGCAAAAAATGGGATTTAAAAAAGTATCGCAAATGAAACTAGCCGTTGCCAAAACCATTAAAAATTTTTGTGGTGCTGGTGGTTTTTTGTTTGCCATGTGCTCGGGCACTGATAGTTACGATATAGCCCTAGCCGCCCAAAATACCGATATTTGCGAAACCATTTTTGATGGCGATGGCGCTAATGCCAATGCTCAAAGCCAGTTAGATTTTAGCAATACCTTTGCTTTCCATAACTTTAAACTAGATTTAAACCCCTACAATTACGAGTTTAGCGATATTGATAACACCAACCAAAGGCGAATAAGCAGGAGCGAAGATTTTTTTATACTTTTTGATTTTTCGGCAAAGTGGGATGTTGTACCTGCAATGCTTACCCAAAATCACGAGAAAGTAATAAAGGGTTTTATGGGCCAAACTACCGCTTATAAAAATGAATTACTTAAGCCCGATGTTTTGGTAATGGGACAATTAAAAGCCGCTAACGAAGCCCGATATATTCACGGTAATTTTGGCAAAGGTCAATATACTTTTTATGGCGGCCACGACCCAGAGGATTACCAGCATATAGTAGGCGACCCACCTACCGATTTAAATCTTTATCCAAACTCGCCAGGATATAGGTTAATACTCAATAATGTGCTGTTTCCGGCTGCTAAAAAGAAAAAACAAAAAACCTAATTTAAAATTCAAGTTTAAATTTATTAACAATACTTCCTTTATAAAAGGAAGCATTTGTATTTTATTTCCTTTATAAAAGGAAGTGTTAATATTTTATATCTTTTTTTAAAGGATATTATCTTGTTTATTTTATTTTATTTTAGGAAAATTTATTGTAAATTTTCTTTTATTTTAGGATAAAAAAATTATTTTTGTACCTATGAAAGAGATAGAAACCATAAAGGTACTTATAGCAAACTATCATAAAAGCATAAAAAAAGTTTTTGTAAGCAGAGATTATGTATTGCCATTAACCCTAAATAAAATACTAACCGTAATTGGTCCAAGGCGTAGTGGTAAAACGGCTTTACTACAATTTACCGCACAAAAACTGGTTATAGATGGCGTAAAGGCTACCCAAATAATATACATAAATTTTGAGGACGAACGTTTGTTGCTTTTAGCTAAAGATTTAGATAAAATACTACAAGCTTATTCCGAAATGTACCCCAACCAAGAACTTGCCGATTGTTACTTCTTTTTTGATGAAATACAAAACGTAGATGGTTGGGAAAAATTTGTTCGGAGAGTTTACGATACAGTAAGCAGTCACGTTTTTTTAACAGGCTCTAACGCAAAGTTATTAAGCAGCGAAATAGCTACCGAATTACGTGGCCGCACTTACACTATAGAGTTGTTGCCGCTATCGTTTAAAGAATATTTACGATTTAAAAAAATAGATACCCAAGGGCTTGATACCAAAACACAGGCAAAAATAAACGCAGCTTTTATACAGTTTATGAAAGAGGGCGGCTTTCCAGAAATAGCACTTTTACCAACCGAGTTTCATAAAAATATATTGCAAGATTATTACCATGTTATGATGTACCGTGATATGATAGAGCGTTACGGCTTTAGCCAAGTTGGAGTATTAAAATATTTTTTAAAACGAATGTTTGAATGTATAACCACCCCGTTTTCGGTAAATAAGGTCTTTAACGAATTAAAATCGCAAGGTTATAAAATAAGTAAAAATACCCTTTACGAGTATTTAGATGCTGCCATAGCCATATTTTTTTGCAGCACAAGTACAAAATTTAGCCATTCGGTTTTAAAGCAAGAACTTAGCGAAAAAAAATATTATGCCATAGATACTGGCCTTTTAAATGCCTTAACTTTTGCTTTTAAAGATGATTGGGGCGCATTATTAGAAAATACAGTACACCTAGAATTTAGAAAAAAGGGCTTAAAAACTTTTTTTTACAAAGGCAATAAAGAGTGTGATTTTGTGCTTGAACAAACCGATGGTAGCCTTTTACCTGTGCAAGTTTGCTACGATTTGGATAACCCCGATACCCGTAAACGAGAGTTTGCCGGCATTACAGAAGCTTGTAAATATTTAAACGTAAATAATGGTGTGGTTTTAACACTATCGGCTGCTGAGGATGTGGTAGTAGAGGGCATAAACATACAAATTATTCATGTGGCTAGATATTTTTTATGATGCTTGATGCACTAATAGCAAATTTAAACGCCAAATAAGAAAATGTAGTAAAAATTAAATTTATATAATATGAAATGGTTTTATTAGTTGTTTAAAAACAACTATTAAATTTGAAAAGATAATTATTTGTAATTAATGAAAATACTTGAAAATCAGATTTATAAAAATTTTATTATTGAAAAGTGGTTAATTTTTATAGCTGTTTTAGTTAATTTTACAGGTTTACTAAGCCCAATATGGGGTGTTGATGCTAATTTATATGCTTCAATATCTAAAACAATGGTAATAGAAAACAATTATGTGGAATTGTTTTCTAAAGGTAAAGACTGGCTAGATAAGCCACACTTTCCGTTTTGGGTTGTAGCTATTTTTTTTAAACTATTTGGGTTTAAAGCTTGGGCCTACAAATTACCAGCAATTTTATTTGTTTTGGCAGGCGCTTATTATACTTTTTTATTAGCGAAAATTTTATACAACAAACAAGTTGCTTATTGGGCAACAATTATACTTTTAACTGCGCAGCATATTGTAGTTTCTAATAATGATGTAAGAGCCGAACCTTATTTGCTAGGTTTAATAATTGCTAGTGTTTATCATTTTTATCTATCATACGCTAAAAATAATTATACTCATTTAGTTTTAGCTTGTTTTTTTACAGCTTGTGCAATCATGACAAAAGGTGTATTTGCAATAATACCAATTGCAGGTGCCATTACTGGCGAACTTTTAATTAAGAAGCAATGGAAAACAATATTTAATTGGCGTTGGATTTTGGCGTTTGTACTAATAGCAATTTTTATATTGCCAGAAATTTACTGTTTATATACTCAATTTGATACTCATCCCGAAAAGATAATTTTTAATAGACAAAATATATCGGGGATAAAATTTTTCTTTTGGGATAGCCAATTTGGGCGTTTTTTTAATACAGGCCCTATTAAAGGTAGCGGCGAAATAACATTTTTTTTGCATACTATTTTATGGGCTTTTTTGCCTTGGTCAATTTTATGGTATCTAGCTTTGTATAACTACTTTAAAAAATACTGGCATAACCTTCAACAAACCGAGTGGATTTCTCTAAGCGCATCGCTTTTAATGCTGTTGATTTTTTCTGTTTCAAAATTTCAGTTGCCACATTATATTAACATACTTTTTCCTTTTTTTGCTATAACTACAGCCCAATATTTATATTGTATAAGCCAAAAAAAAGCTATTAAAAGTTTACAGAATTTACAATACATAGTTATAAGTTTAATGATATTGGTAATATCGGCTTTACATTATTTTTTTAAACCACAAGATTTTTTTAGTGTTTTCATTGCTTTAGAGTGTATGCTTTTTGTGGTATTAATTCTAATTTTAAAACAAAAATTATATAGCATTAAAAAAATGATAATAACTTGTGTGTTAGTTTCTTTTATGGTTAATATATATCTTAATTTATCATTTTATCCATCGCTTGTAAAATACGAATCGGGAACAGAAATTGCTTTTTTTATTAACCGAAATTTTGCTAAAAACGGTTTTGTTTATACATCCCTAAATAATAATTCTGATGCCCTAATGTTTAGTTTAGATAAAAATCTTAAATTAATAAACTTGGAAAAGTCAAATCTTAATTTTAAAAAACCTAGTTTATTTGTTGGTTCAGCAAGCGATATTGATAACTTAAAATCCAAAAATTTAAAAATTAGTGAAATAAAAGCCTTCCCCAATTTTCACATTACTATATTAAATGCAGGTTTTATTAATAATATTACTCGTAAAAATAGTTTAGAGTTAAAGCATTTAGTATGGGTATATTAAATTAAAAAGCATTAAATTTATTTTTTAAAAGTAAATTTAATACCACTTTAACTAAACAGCGCATTTAAATGACCTGCAAAATAAATCTTACTTTTTTTAATTTTAAATGCATCTATGCCTGTACGCAATGTTGATATAGTTGTGATATCTGATGTTCATTTAGGTACTTACGCTTGCAAAGCCACCGAATTATTATCTTATTTAAATAGTATTAACCCCAAAAAAGTAATACTAAATGGCGATTTTATTGATGTTTGGCAATTCAGCAAGTGGTATTTTCCGAAATCGCACTTAAAGATAATCCGATGTATTTTAAAATATCTCACAGATGATATTCCTGTTTATTATTTAACCGGAAACCACGATGATATGTTACGAACTTTTACGGATTTTAAAATTGGCAATTTTCAATTACTTAACAAATTAATAATTAATATAGATGGCAAACAGGCGTGGTTTTTCCATGGCGATTTTTTAGATATTGTTACCTGTTATTCCAAATTTTTAGCCAAATTAGGTACCATAAGTTATCATGCATTAATTATAATAAATTGGTTGGTAAATTGGATTTTAGTAAAACTGGGTCAACAAAAAATTTCGTTTTCGCAGCGTATAAAATCATGCGTAAAAGGTGCAGCAAATAATGTAAATAAGTTTGAGCATAAATTTACAAAAATTGCGGCAGAAAAAGGATATTCGTTTGTGGTTTGTGGTCACAGTCATAAACCTGAAATTAAGGAAATAATAACCAACAACGGTAGTATTACTTACCTTAATTCGGGCGATTGGGTAGAAAGCTTAACTGCTTTAGAATATTACAACAACAATTGGAGCATTTACAAACATAATACCGAGGATAGTTTGCAAAAAAATAAAAATTATGATACTAATTGTAACAAATAAATGAGCAAAGCGATTATTTTTAAAAATTTACTTAGCCAATCATAAATAATTACGTGAAATATTAATTACAAATGCCAAAATTTAGCTCTTTAACCATAATTTAATATAGATGTTTAACCTATCTCCAACAATTTTTCTAAAATTTTTAAAGTTTAGCATAGTTGGGTTTTCGGGTATATTTATTGATTTTGGTACAACCTATCTGTTAAAACAAAAACTAAACGTACATAAATACATTGCAAACTCAACAGGTTTTGTATTTGCAACTGTAAGTAACTATTATTTAAACCGCATTTGGACTTTTAAAACTACCCAAGTAAATGCAATTATACAGTTCGAAAAGTTTTTTATAATTGCTCTAATTGGGCTTATTATCAGCAACACACTCATTTATTTGCTTAACGAAAAACTAAAACTAAACTTTTGGCTGTGCAAAATTTTGGCAATTGTGCTGGTATCATTCTTCAATTTTTTTGCAAATTATATCTATACCTTTGCGGCATAATTAAAACCATTAATGTTAACAAATTTTAAGCGTTTAGTTTTACAAAATACTACCCAAAGTGTACTGGTTATATTTTTAACACTATGGTTTTTGTTAAACTTAATACAAGCCAAATACACTGGTTTACACCCCGATGAAGCCTATTACTGGCTATTTACACAGTTTTTGCAATGGGGATATTTTGATCATCCACCAGCGGTTGCCATATTTATAAAAGGCGGCAGTTTTATACACAATACATTAGGTTTGCGTTTATTTACCTGCATAACTAATGCGGCATCGGTTTATTTGTTGTGGCTTATAGTAAAAAAATACCAAGCAAATAGTTGGGTTTTTATAACCTTATTTAGCTCGGTTTTACTGTTTCACATTTACGGTTTTATAACCACACCCGATGCTCCACTTTTTTTCTTTTCCGTACTTTTTTTATACGTTTACCAACACTATTTAGTAAACAATAAACTACTTATAGCTATACTGTTAGGTTTAATTGTCGCCGCCTTATTGTACAGTAAATACCACGGTATTTTATTGCTGTTTTTTGTGCTATTATCTAATTTTAAACTGTTTAAACATCCCTCGTTTTATGTTATAATTATGGTTGCCCTGATTGTTTATGCCCCACATATTTACTGGCAATACCAAAACAATTACCCCAGTTTACAATACCATTTATTTGATAGATCGGTAAAGGCATACGAGCTAAATTTTACTACACAATACCTGTTAGATTTTGTTTTAATGTGCGGTCCACTAACCGGTTGGTTACTAATTTACAGCAGTTTTAAGCAAAAAATTAATAACGATGTTTTTTTACGAAGCTTAAATTTTGTTTTTTACGGCATTTTTATTTTCTTTTTTATAAGCACTTTTAAAGGCAATACGCAAGCACATTGGCCATTAATAGGTTTTATTCCTATAGTTATTTTAGCCACAATCGGCCTTAGCCAAAACCAAATATTGTGGCACAAAAAATGGATTAAAGTTTTGTTTATTACTAACATATCGCTTATTATTTTATGTAGGTTGTGCATTATAATGCCACCAAAAGCATTATGTAAAATAGATTTTGTTGCCAATTTTAACAGTTTTGATATTTGGGCACAGCAAATTAGAAGCTACGCCAAAAACTATCCTGTTATTTTTTTAGATGGTTTTCAGGACCCATCTTTATACAACTATTACACCCAAAGTACCAAAGGCTTCGATTACGATTCGTACACTTACCGCAAAACACAGTTCGAGATTTTTCCGCTAGAGGATAGCATTAGAAACAAAACCGTGTATTTTATAACTACAAAATCGCACCAAAACCCACATCAAGATACCTTAAAAACAATTAAAGGTATATATTATGGTTTATGGTTAGATAGTGTGCGTATTTACCAAAAAGTTAATTTTGCGCCCTTACAACCAGCCCAACAATGGCGAGTAAATCAAACTAAAACATTGTTTTTTAAAATAGAAAACCCGTATAACCAAGCTATTAATTTTGGTAATAATGGGCAAAAATATACCGTTAGTTTAAGGTATGCAGTACAAAATTACGAAGATATTATTTTATTAAAAGACGTAAACAAAGCCCAATTTAATAACCTAATCCTGCCTATTGGCACAACAAAAACGATTGCTATAAAAATTACAGCACCTACTAAAGCAGGTAATTATAAATATTTTATATCGCTACAAACCTCGCCTTTTGCAGGCAGTCGCAATAGCCTAATGTTAAAAATGTATGTTAATTAAACCCAATGAAATTAAGCATTAATAAAAAATTACTAATTATTTTATTTCTCGCTTTAGGCGGATTTAAGTCGCAAGCCCAACGTTTAGAAGCCAGTTTAGATTATTTTGGCTTTGCCGATAACCGCGAGTATGCCGCCAGTAACCGATTTTCGCAAACCATATTTGGTAATCGTTTTTCGCCCGAAGTTGGTTTAGGTTTAGATAGTGTAAATCATTTTAGGGTTGGTTTTAATGCACTTTACGAGTTTGGTAGCAAAGGAATTACCAAAGTTGAGCCAGTAGTTTATTATCGCAATGTTAAAAATAATTGGAGTTTTTACATAGGTGCTTTCCCACGCCAAAACCTGCTAGACGATTACCCACGCCCATTGTTTAAAGATACCCTAAACTATTACCGCCCAAATGTTGAGGGTATGCTGTGGAAATTTGAAAACAAACACGGCAAAGAAACCATGTGGATTGATTGGACAAGCCGCCAAACCAATTTGGATAGAGAAACGTTTTTATTTGGACTATCTGGTGTGGCAAATTTTGGTAAATTTTACTTTTCGCACCACGGTTATATGTTTCATAATGCCGGCCCAGCAATTGCCATACCTTGCGATAATTTGCAAGATAACGGCGGCATAATTTTAAAATTAGGGATAAATTTATCTAAAAAAACATTTTTAGATTCGTTAAATATTTCGGCTGGCAGTTTTACTTCGCTTGAGCGTACCCGTGGCGTTACCAATTTAGAAACCCCAACAGGTTTGCTGGTTGATGCTTATGCGGCCTACAAAAAATTTAGTATTACCAACTCGTTTTATACAGGTAAAAAACATAACTCTATTTATGGAGACCAATTTTACACCGCAAATACCTATAACCGATTAGATTTAGGCTGGCAATTTATAAACTACTTAAACGTACAAGGTAAATTTGTAGCTACCTTACATTTTTCCGATGGTGTTATTGATAACCAACAAGCTTTTACTTTGCGTTACCATATTGCAGGCAGTAAAAAAATTAACAAATTTTTGCGATGAATACTATAACCTTCAATGGTAAATCATTTCCAATTAGAGAAATAGAACTTCCAAATTACGGCAATGTTTTAATTGGTATAACCGAGTTAAATAGCTTATTGATAAACGATAAAGGCGGTTATGCATCGGCGGAAGCCAAAGAAATAGACAAGCAAATTTATTATTTTGTAGAACCCGAAGAATTGCTATTGCCTGATGATAAATTGATTAGATTGGTGGTTGAGCAGTGTATTTGAGGGTGGTGGGGAATTAGTAACGGACCGGGATAGCCAATATTTTTTTAATTTTATCGGACATGTAATATTAGATACTTTGTTAATTTTCACAATGTTATTGATGATTATTTGATAATAGTAGTTTTGCAAATGTACGTTTCGCATTATTCTTTCTTAGCTATTACGCTAACCTAACAAAGTTGTCTACAAGTTTTACATTAAAGTTAATCTCGGCTTTTAAGGCTTTAAAAAATTTTAAAACAGTATCTATAGTGGCACTATTAACGCTGCTTTCTAATTTAGAAATTTGTGCCTTTTGTACACCAACCAGTTTGCCAAGTTCTTCTTGAGTTAAATGTCGTTCTTGTCTGGCTGTTTTAATCATTTTACCCAAAACTTCCATACGCAGCTCGTATTCTTACTCGTCGCGGTTTGTTGTACCCAGTTCACCAATATGCTTGTCTTTCATTTCGGATAACGAATATGTTTTGACTTTTTTGGTTACCATATAGTTAGTTTTTTAGTTTGTTTTGGAAATATGAATCTTTTAGTCTTTCTGCCCTTTTAATTTCATTTGCTGGTACTTTATCAACCTTTTTTACAAAACCGTGTGTAGCAATTACCCTTCTGTATTTGCGATTCGGAATTAAACTTAGCTAAAAAAAATAAAACCTACATTTGTTTTTAAAGGGTTATTAACCCTACAATTTATATTTGGTTTTATAAAATTAAAACAGCCATATATAACGAAAAACTTAGCTTGTTGGTTGGGTATTGGGTAAAAATATAATAATTTTAAATAATTAACATTTCTTACGTAATTTGTAAAAAAATCTTGAAAAAATGAGACAAGTTACCATTTATACAACCGATAACAAATATAACGAGTTTATACAATTGGCCAAAAATTTACGTTACGTAAAAAAAGTTGAAACCGACGAAGGTGATAGCAAAGACGCCATTATTAAAAACCTAAAAGCTGGGTTTAAAGAAATGGAGTTATTTAAAAAAGGAAAGTTGAAGACTACAACTGCGGAAGATTTTTTAAATGAGTTATAAAATAGAACTATCGGCTAACTTTAAAAAAGAGGCTAAAAAACTTAATAAAAAGTACAATTCTTTAAAATTAGAATTAGAAAAATTATTTATTCAATTAGCACAAAACCCAACTATAGGTATTTCTTTAGGTAATAATGTTTATAAAATACGTTTGGCAGTTGCTTCAAAAAACACAGGAAAATCTGGCGGGTTACGTATTATATCTTTCGTAAAAATTACGGATACTACTGTACTATTGTTTTCTATTTATAACAAAGGAGAGAAAGGTACCATCTCACAAAGAGAAATTGAACAACTTTTGAAGAAAAATTAAATGGCCATTTGTTTGTCCCTTGGCGCAAGTTTGCAACTTGTGCGAATAAAAAATTGTAACCGTAACTAATATCCTGTTCTTCTGGTTTTGCAATCCTGAAGCTAATATTGTAGGATTTAAAATCCGAAATCTAATTTAGCTTAAATAATAATCAACCTGCACATTTTTTGATGCATTTGCCTTTTACAGGCTGCAAACCCTACGTTTTATACTTCGACTTTGCAAAAGTCAAAGAGCCGTATATGCCGAACAGCAGGTTTTGTATTTTGATGTGAGTTATTATTCCAGATGATTAATCCTATGTTTTAAATATACGCTTTACTTTGCCACAATACTTCTAATCATCAAAATGTGGCTTAAAAACACCACAGGAACAATAAATGCAGGCAATAAAATAAAAGGGAATTTTAACACCGCCACATTAGGTTGCTCGAAACCTAAAAGCTGGATGGGCAACGGTGCCGAAATAATTGCAATAACAACTATGGTAGTTAAAAAAAATAAGCCCGCTACATTCCATACCAAATAAAATATTTTATTAATACTTTTTTGAGAGAAATGTAAATATCCAAATAGTAAAATTGCCGAAATGCCCATAACAATATCGAAATTTAAACCTTCAAATGTCATTACTTTTGGTATTTGTTTTTGTAGAAACAATTGATACAAACCTATTTCAACTGGTAACCTTAAAGTATGCACAAGTAGCAACAGTTTAGCATTTATTTTTGCGCTTTTTAAGGATTTAAGCAGTAAAATGACAAACATAAAATCGCCCACTAATACCATTAAAAACCTTGGTGGAGTGGTGCTTATGTTTTCAAAAAAACCTAAAATTGCTAGGGTAATAATTAGGCTTATCCACAGTAAACAAATTGTTAAAACTCTTTTATCGCTCCCTGTTGCTAAATAGAAAAACAGCAGCGATAAAAGAGTAATGATTACGAATGTAAAGGTTAACATTATTGTTTTTCTACGGCTGCTTTAAGTAAATTTAAACCTTGCATATTCATTTTTCCCATCTCGGCTTTTGCCCCAAATAACCACATAAATAAAGCATCAATTAAGCCAGATTGTACTTTAAAATCTTGAGTAACTTCAATGCCGTTGCTGGTTTCTTTAAATGTGTAATCAAAAGTTGGTTTGGCTACAAATGGTTTTTGTATATCGCACTTCATCCCCACAAAAGTAAAGGTATCAATCTTTACAATTTCTTGGTAGCCTATATCTTTGCCTTCGTTACCATTCCAATGGTATTGTGCCCCAATGTTGCCGTCGGTTCCTTTTACTTCGTATTTTTGTTTAGGGTCTTGCGCTAAAAAAGGCGACCATTTAGGGAAGTTTTTTAAATACCGTACCATATCAAAAACTTCTGTTTTGGTACCGTTTATGGTTACCGATTTTACGATCTGAATGGTTTGAAGTCCGCTGGCTTTGTACAAACCAAATCCTATAAATGCTACAAGCGCAATTGCTATTATTGTTAAAATCATTTTCTTTTTCATTTTAAGTTTAATTTATAAATTTTAAGTTATTTTACATTGGTTGTATTTGTCGTACTTCAACCACGCCGCCCATTAAAAGTATGGGACATTTTTTTGCCAAATTAACGGCTTGGTCAATGTTAATGGCTTTTAAAACCATATTACCGGCCAACATTTGGTTATTGGTAACATAAACACCTTCGGTAGTGCTTTGGTCGGCAGCAATTTGTTTGCCTTCAAACCCTAATTGGTAAGTACTTACTAATTTGCCTTGCATTGCAATGTTTCCAATAAAATCGCCCCATTGTTGGTGCATTTCATTTAATTGTGCTGGTGTTGGTTGCTGGTTGCTAGGTTGCATCCTAAAAAGCAACATAAAATCTTTTAACTGTTCCATAATGTTTTAATTTATTTGTTTAATTAATATGATACAAATATGGGTGCAGCTAATTAAATAAAACTTGCCATAAGGCAAGAAAACTATTTAGTGGCAATTTCTTTTCTTATTCGGCTAAGCGATGTATCAGTAATGCCCAAATAGGTAGCTATTTGTCTTAAAGAGATATTTTGAATGATGTGTGGTTTTTCTTTTAGCAACCTCAAATATCGGTCTTTCGCTTCATCGGCTATCATAGAAATGCTATGATTTTTTAAGGCAAAATAACTGCCCACAAGCGTAGTTCGGCCTTGTTCTCTAAAACTTTTAATGCTATGAAAAAGCTGTTGAAAGGTATCAAAATCTAATTGCCAACAAACGCATTCGGTTAGGGCTTGTATGTTTTCGCGGGTGGGGTTTCGTAAAAAAAACGACGACCAATCAATAACAATATCGCCCACCGAATAAAAGTTAGTAGTAATATCGTTTCCCTCAATATCAACTACATACGAGCGAACAAAACCACTTTGAACAAACCAATATTTACTGGCGGTTTGCCCTTGGTTTAAAAAGAAATCGTTTTTATTAAATTTTACTTCTTTAAATTTCGGAATAATGGTTTCCAACTCGTCTTTTGTAAAGTCTGTTGCTTTAAATACATTGTTCAGAAAATGTTGCTCGGTCATTTGCGTTGTTTTTAAATGTTTTTGGAAGATACGTTAGTATTTTCGATTTTTAGGAAATTTTTATCCTTTTTAGGAAAATTTTTATCTTTTAGTTGGTGTTAATTGTCGTATTATTATAAATAACCTGAGTTCGATGATTAAACTTTGGTATAAATAACTGTTAATCAATGTTATTTACGATTTTAGAGCGTTAACGATGGGAGCGGCATCCTTTTTATCAATTGCCGTTGGCTTTAGCCAACGGCAATTGATAAAAAGATACAGCGGACAGCGTGTTACCTTGCCTACCGGCAGGCAGGAAACGCCCAAATCATATTCAATACTATAAAAAACAATGGTTTACTCATCGTAACTCGGGTAAATACAAAACCCTAAACCTTCGGTAATACCGCCACAGGCCGCCCATTCATCGCCTCGCTTACCAAATACGCCATAAATTTAGAAAACGCACTAATATCAAAAGCTACACTTGCTTGCTCTAAGGCTTTCATATACTCGCTACGTTTTTGTACGGGTATTACCGTCCAGGGGTAACCGCCCGAAGCTAGCATTACATTCATTAAAAACCTGCCCATTCGGCCATTGCCATCCATATAAGGATGAATAAATACAAATACGAAATGCCCTAGCACCGCTCTTACCGATGCCTCGGGCTCGTTTGCTAATAATTCAAAAAATATAGGCATAGCATCACGCATAGCATCCACGCTAAGTGGTACATGTTTGCTGCCGCCAATATATACTTGGCTGTTTCTATACCCTGCCAAATCCGAAACTTTTAAAATACCCGTAGCTACACTTGGATCGAAAAGTTGGCGGTACCATCCCCCATGGTCGTTATCGGCCTGTGTTCCTGCATTAGCACCATTTAATATTTCAATAATCGATTGCTTTACAAAACCAAAAGCTTGGAAATAGCCCCTAGCCGCCATCGCATCTTTATGTTTGCGGTTTTCATCATTTGTACTTTTATCCCATAAACCGCTGCTTACTCTTTCTATTAACTCGGCACTTACTTTGTATCTTTCGATAGATAAGGAATGGTAAGCATCGGTTATATAAGCCTCGTTTACATTTGCCATATACGCTTCTTTATCTTCCCAAATGCCTGGTGCAGGTGCAAAATCATTGATAACCGTTTGTCGCATTTGTTGCCAAATTAGTTTAATACGGTTTACAGCTGCCGAACGTTCCCTTGGCGATAAATCAATATCAAGCTTCGTAACAAAAGGATCTTCTTCCCTAATATCGTAACCAGCCTGTTTCATGGCGGCCATAATTTGGTCGGCAATTTTATCTCGTTTTATATTTCTAAATGCCCCAGCTAGCCTACCTGCAATGGTGGTATGCCCGTTTTCTAATAAAATAGGTAATAGCTCCGATGCATCTCTGATAAGCGAAAACGCAGTTCGCACATCAATAGGGTTTTTAACATACAAGCCTACCGAGCTATATATGATGGCAGCAGCTAAGTTATATATGCGCAAGCCTTTAAATGTTTCTAAATGGGCTGGTTGGGGCAATTCGCTTTTTAAATTAAACATGGAGGTATAATGCGGAAAAGCCGTAGGTGTATTATTGCCTTGGGGCGATTTTACAATTAACTGCGCTGGTACAGTATAATTTCCTGCGTGTGCAAGTAAAGATTGATCTGCCGAAAGGCACCATAATAGTTTGTATTTATGGTTTAAATATTTTGCACAAAAATCCCAATAACAACTGTACCAGGAAGTTGTATCACCCTCGCTTTCGGTTGGGTTGCTAGGCACATACCACCCTTTAGATACTTCTTTTAAAAAGCCATTTTGTACCAGTATTTCTCGGTATTCGCGTTGTGGTATTTCCGAAAAATATATTCCACCCATGCCTTTATCTTGCAATTTTTTTAACCTTTTAAGTGCTGCCACAAATTTTTGAGTAGGTGTTGCCATGCTTGGTTATGTGTTTTAATATTAAAATTAATTTTTGTGCTATAACAATTATATGATGCTGTGCTATAACAATTATATAGTGTTGTGCTATTACAATTATATGGTGTTGTGCTATTACAATTATATAGTGTAGTGCTATTACAATTATATGGTGCAAATATACATATAAATGTAATTGATTTTCAAATATTTAACAAATTAAAAAAAGTGTATAATTTTGTAATTATTGTTTGTATTTTTTGATAAATAATTAGCCAATTATTTTTGTTTTTAAGTTATAATTTTAGCTTTTTATTTGAGTTTTAAAGGGGTTTTACCAAGGTAATAATGGTATTGAGGTTGGTGTTTTTTTTACAATTTATTTATAGGATAGGATAGGATGCAAAAAAATTACAATTGCCAATATAGCATGAGCCTTCGGAAAAATAACTCATCGGTATTTTTATGTTTACAAAGCCGCCTTTACCAAATAAGGCAATATTTCTTTTTGGAAAGATATAAAGTTTTTTCGCACATCAGAGTCGCTTACCGAAGTAAATGCAAATGAAAAAACAATACTTTTGCTGGCTTTAATTAAAAAACGTAATCGTTCGGGATAAGATACATCGTTATTAAAATCCCTAATGGATACAAATTCGTTAAAAAGTATATTTTCTAATTCGTTGGAAAGGTTTTTTAAAAACTCTTGTGCATTGGTAGATTCTCTGATAAAATCCCAACCTATAAATTCGTTACATATCGTATAGGATAGCTTGCTGGTTTTTAAAATTAGGTTTTTTAAATGCTCTTCTTTGGTAATGCTATGTGGGTTTTGTTGCACTAAATCGTTGATACTTACTTTAAGGTAATCCATTAAAATGGCATGTAAAATAAGTTCTTTACTTTCGAAGTATTTATAAATAGTAGCTTTGGCAATTTTTGCTTTTTTTGCAATTTCGTTTACGCTGGTTTTGTGGTAACCATATCTTCTAAATAAATCTTGTGCCGCTTTTTTAATGCTATTTTTTATTTTATCAATCTCCATATTTAGTTAATTACCGAGATACTATTATTGTTATTAGAGAACGAAGCTTGATAACGGCGCAATGGCCTTTGTGCAGGTGCTTTAGCTGCCGAACCATCACTTAGAAAAAATTTAGCGCCACTACAGGGGTCGGTAACACTTATCATAAGTTCATCTAATGTTACAGCACATTTTTTTTCGGGGTTTACGGTACTGCATGCATCGTAAGCCATTATTCCACTTCCGCTATTGTATAAAATTAGGCCAGCGTAACCATAACCGGTTAACACAATTGCACCGCCTGGGGTTTTAATTTTTAGCAACCGTGGGTCGTTTAAGGGTGCGTTAAAATTTATGGGCACATAGGGAATAATGCTTTCCTCGTTTTTAGCACAGCCAAGTACAAATAGCCATAAAACTAAAGTTATATTTTTCATTAAATGATTTCTGATTGAAACTGTTTTAAAAATCTAATATCGTTTTCGGAGAATAAACGTAAATCTCTTATCTGATATTTTAAGTTGGTAATACGCTCTATGCCCATACCAAAGGCAAAACCACTATATTTTTTACTATCTATGCCTACGTTTTCTAGCACATTAGGGTCTATCATACCGCAGCCCAGTATTTCTACCCAGCCGCTTTGTTTGCACATTTGGCAACCGCTTCCTTTACATATTGTGCAAGAAATATCCATTTCGGCAGATGGTTCGGTAAAAGGAAAATACGATGGCCGAAAACGAACTTTTGTGCCTTCGCCGTATAATTCTTGCACAAAATAATAGAGTGTTTGTTTTAAATCGGCAAACGATACCTTTTCATCTACATACAAACCTTCTACTTGGTGAAAAAAGCAATGCGCCCTAGCCGATATAGCTTCGTTACGGTAAACCCTACCAGGCATTAACGCTCTAAATGGTGGTTTGCCTGCTTCCATTAAACGTACCTGTACAGATGAGGTGTGGGTACGCAAAGCATAGGTGTTTTTAGTTTTATCATCGTTAATTTGAGAGTGAGGTGAGGCTACAAAAAAAGTATCTTGCATATCTCGAGCAGGGTGTTCTTCGGCAAAGTTTAAGGCCGAAAAATTATGCCAGTCGTCTTCAATTTCTGGCCCTTCGGCTAAAACAAAACCTAATCTTTTAAAAATATTAATAATTTCTTTACGAACAAGGTTAAGCGGGTGGCGGCCACCAGTTTGTAAACCTATGCCGGGTAAGGTAAGGTCGGTGTCAAGTTTTTGTGTGTTTTCGCCCGATTCTAGTTGTGTTTTAAAATCGTTATAAATGCTTTCGACATATTGTTTAAATTCGTTTAAAACCTTACCAAATATTTTTTTTTCTTCTATCGAAACGGTTTTAAAATCTTCAAACAAATCTTTTAAAATTCCTTTTGTACCTAAAAAACGGATACGAAAAACCTCTAATTCGTTTGCTGTTGCGGGTTTAAATACTGCTATTTCGGCCGTGTATTGATTGATTTTAGACTGCATAATGTGCAAATTTAGTAAAAAAAGGCGCAAAAAAAATTAATCTATTTTCAGTTTTTTAAATTGCAGTTTAACAATTAAAGTGACCAAAAACTTAAAATTAAATATACACGTTTATAAATAATTGGTATTATTATTATACGTTATTTGATTAACTTGAATAACTATCTAAACTAACCCATTTTTATTGAAAGTTTTACTGTATATATTTTCGATTTTATTGTTATTTACATATAAAGTAAATGCACAAAATGTTGTTTTAAAAGGTAAGGTTTTAACAGCTAATAATATAGCAATTCCATTTGCATCGGTTTATGTAGAAAATTCGGCAAAAGGTACATCGGCTAATCACGAGGGCGATTATAGTATTAATATCAATAAAGAAAGCGTAAATGCTTTGATTTGCACAGCTATAGGTTTTAAAACTAAAATAATAAATGTTGACAGTTTAAAAAGTACCAATTTAAACATCATATTAGAATCCGAAAATTATTTGTTAAATACGGTATCGGTAGTTTCGGCATTTCCAATTACAGGCAAGCAAATTATAGAAAAAGCCATTGTAAACCGCACAAAGAATCAGGAAGTTTATAAACGTTACAGTGTAAATGTGTATGTAAAAAGTATGCAAAAGTTGGTTAATGCACCTAAAAATTTTTTAGGTAAAGATGTTAAAAAAGAATTAGAATTAGACAGCAACGGGCAAGGTATATTGTACTTATCCGAGTCGCAATCGCAGCTTAACTTTCAATCTCCTAACAGTATTAAAGAGATTATGATTTCATCGCATTCTACAGGAAAAGAGGGCGGTTTTCCTATTAGCAAAGCAAGTGATTTAAGTACCAATTTTTACCAAAATTTAATTAATTGGCCAACCCTATCGTCGCAAAATTTTGTTTCGCCCATTGCCGATAATGCAACGGAGTTTTATAACTATAAGCTTATGGGAATAAGTAATGTTAATGGTAACGATGTTTACAAAATACAGGTTATACCTAAACATAATTTCGACCCTATTTTTGCTGGATACATTTATATTTTAAATAATTCTTATAAAATTTACGGCCTTGATTTAAAGCTGAGTAAAAAAGCAAATATAAATTTTGTTGATTCACTTGTAGTAAAACAGCAATATATTTTAGACAACACCAACTGGATACCTGCTACCGTAAATTTTAAATTTTATGGCAAAATTCTTGGTTTTTCTTTCGAAGGATATTTATCGGGAGTAAATAATAATTACAACCCTAGCCCAATATTTCCGCCTAATTTTTTTAACAACGAAATTTTAAGAATCGATTCAAATGCAAACAATAGAGATTCATCTTTTTTAGCAAAAAACCGCCCCGAGCCACTTAGTATTGATGAAGAAATGAAACTTAAAAGTCATTATTTATCTGTAAAAAGAGCACTTTCAAAATCTTACCTTGATTCTATAGATGATGCATCTAACAAGTTTAAAATTATACCTTTTGCTTTACGCGGCTTTAAATTAAATAACCGTAAGCACAGGGTTGTGTGGGATTTTGATGCTTTTGCACCTGCATTTTTTTACAATACTGTAGAAGGCTTTGGCGTTAATTACGGTGTAACCTTTCGTAAAAGTTTTGGCATACGGTCTTTTACTATTAAACCTGAAATTAGATACTCTACACAAACTAAAGAATTTAATGGAGATTTAACTTTTAACCTTTTATACGATCCTATTAAAAGGGCTTCGTTTAAAGTAAATATGGGTAGTGCATACCGAGATTTAAACCCAAATGGTACTATAAATACGCTTAATAATTCGTTAAATACTATTTTGTTTGCACAAAATTTTATGAAACTGTTTAAAAAAGAATATGTATCGGTAAGTGGTGGCCGAGATTTGTACAACGGTTTATATTTTTCTAGTGGTTTAGAGTTAGCCCGCAGGTACTCGCTAATAAATATAGATACTTTTAGTTTCAGAGACATTACCCGTAAAAATTTTACATCTAATAATCCTCGAGATCCTACAAATAACACCAAACTTTTTCCTGATAATACTGCTTTAAATTTTTCTGCATCATTAGTTTATACCATAAATCAAAAGTATAGTACTAAGGCTAGGGCAAAGTATTACGAAACTCCAAAATTGCCTAGGTTAATTTTAAATTATCGAAAGGGTATTTCTGGAGCATTTAATTCTACAGCCAATTACGATTTTTTAGAATTAGAAATACAGCAAGAAAAAATAAATACCGGGTTATTAGGTTATTCATCGTTTTCGGTTTCCGCAGGTAAATTTATAGATCAGAAAGAATTATATTTCCCTGATTATAAACATTTTTCGGGTAACTTAGCGTTAGTGTTTAATCCTGGTTTAAAAAGCTTTCACTTTTTAGATTACTACGCCTACAGCACCGATAACCAATTTTTGGAAGCTCATTACGAGCATAATTTTACTGGCTATTTTATTCGTAAAATACCTTTACTACGTAAATTAAAGTTAGAAGAAATAGTGGGTTTATCATACCTATCTCAACCTATTAAAGGAAATTATACCGAATTTTATATTGGCTTACAACGTTGGTATTTTAAAGTTGATTATGCCTTTGCTTTTAACCAACAAGGGTATATTCAGCAGGGGTTTCGTATTTATTACGGGTTGTGATTTTTTGGGGGAATTATGTTTTCTTGATGTAAATACAATGCTTGCTATTATGGGCAACCACGAGGGTTGCCTGCAATGCTACCCTTTATGGGCAACCACAAGGGTTGCCTTCAATGCTACCCTTTATGGGCAACCACAAGGGTTGCCTGCAATGTTGCCCTTTATGGGCAACCACAAGGGTTGCTATTATGGGCAACCACAAGGGTTGCCCCTACGGGCGGCGGTTTTTTAATTGTTTGATTAACTCTTCCCTAAAATCTCGTTCGGCGGTGTAAAATTGATTTATTTTATCGGGGGATAAAACTTTGGTAAACTCTTTACGGTACTTTTTACGTACGGCAACAATTTTGCCATCAATATCTAAATCTTCGTCTATAGCTTCAATTGGGTCCGGATTTGGGTCATTTTTTGCTGCCCGCCTTTGCATAATTAAATCGCTAATTTCTTTTTGGTACTGATTGTAAAGTGGCCAAAAGCTTTGAGATTCATCAGGCGATAAACTTAACCTTTGAGTAATAAAAGCCATTTTAATGGCTTCAATTTTTTCTCTTTTGTGCATTTGGGCAAAGGTATTATCTGCCCAAAGGCAAATAAAAATGGCGATTATAAAAGGTAGTAATTTTTTCATTTTAAATGGTTTCATTTAGGTATTCATTAATTTCTTGGGTACTTATATTTTTATCTACATTAACATTAATTTCGTTTACGTTTTCTATAATTAATAGTAAATCTGTACTGTTGGTATTGTTTTGTAGGTACAATTCTAAGTCTTCGTTAGGTAAGTTTGCCAACTGATTTTGTAGATTATTTTTGGCCACATTTAAATATATAGCTAAACCGCAAACTATTAATATACAGGCAGCAGCAGCATATTTTATAAAATTTAATTTTAAAATTTTTGTTTGAGGGTTATACGTTTGTTGATTACTTACTTTAGATGTTTCGCTTAATTTATTTCTAAGGGTTTCAAAATAGTTAATTGGAACTGTAAATCCTGTATCTAAATTATTTTCCTTTAAATCTGCAATAAAAACGTTTACACGGATGTTTTCGGCAAGGTTATTAAAGTAACCTTCGGGTAAATTAAAATTTTCTTCTTCCGTTGCCATAATCGTAATTGTTGTGTTTAGTATTGATGTTTTTAAACGTTAAAGGTTTAATTAGTCGTTTATTTTAATAAAATGTTCTATTTTTTTTGCTGCTAAATGATAGTTTGCTTTTAAAGCACCTACGCTTGTGCCCAAAATATCCGATATTTCTTGAAACTTTAAGTCTTCGTAATACCTCATATTAAAAACTAAGCGTTGTTTTTCGGGAAGACCTAAAAGCGCTTGTTGCAATTTTTTTTCAATTTCGTTTCCAGTAAAATATGGGTCGCTGTTTAAACTTTCAATCAATTCTTGGCTTAAATCGTCTATCGAAATATTATTTTTTGCCTGTTTTTTTTTTATAAAAGTTAAACTTTCGTTAGTTGCAATGCGGTAAAGCCAAGTAAATAATTGTGAATCTTGCCTAAACGAAGCTAGGTTTTTCCATATTTTAATAAAAACTTCTTGTATTACATCGTCGGCATCATCGTGATTGATAACTATGCGCCTTATTTGCCAATAAATTTTTTGCTGATATTTTTTTATCAATAAATTAAAACCTTCTTCGCGGCTTTGCTCAATATTAAATTTTGTAAGTATAAGGGCATCATCTACCATAAATTAAATAAACTCGTTAATGTTGAAGAGTTGCAAAATACTAAAAGGTTTAATGCTTTAGCTAATTTTTTTGTGTGTTTTAAGAGTTTGTAGTTTCCATTAAATTTTTTGCGTTAACGATTCTTGCCTACCGGCAGGCAGGGAGGCGGCATACTTTTTTTATCCCCCGACCTCAAAGGGGAGAAATATTAAAAAAAAAGATACAGCAGAAAGCGTGTAAAAACGCCCAAATTAAAATCCTAAACTTGTGATTTAACTAAAAAGGATAACCTATTGCTAAGTTAAAGACCAAATTCTCGGACCGCCAATTGGGGTTGCCGAAATCAATTGCGTTAAAAACCCATCGCTGGCCTTTGGGTAAATATGGCCTACGGATAGGGAATGCCAAATCGGTACGGAGCACTAAAAACGATAAATCGAAACGTAAGCCGGCACCTACACCTGCACCTAATTCGCTCATGAAGTCTTTGGAGATTTGTGCGCCAGGTTTTAAGGTATTGTTGTTTAGTAACCAAATATTACCCGCATCTACAAACAGTGCGCCTTTAACTATGCTAAATAATTTCGCTCGATATTCGGTATTTAGTTCCAGTTTTAAATCGCCCGATTGGTCGGGTAAAAACGAGTTCGGGTCGGCCTGGGTATCGTAACTTCCCGGCCCAATAGACCTTGCCCTAAATGCCCTAATGCTATTGGTACCGCCAATAAAAAACTGACGTATAAATGGTAAAACATCTGAATTGCCGTACGGAATACCCGCACCTACAATAATGCGGCTGGCAATTTGGGAGTTGTCGCTCAGTTTTAAATAATGTCTAAAATCGCTTTCGGTTTTAGCAAATTGGCTAAAATTAACATCAAAAATTTGCTGCTGTTTGCCATTTTTAATATTAGCTCCGGTTAATAATCCTGCTAAATTTCCCGATAAATCTACCGAACCTTTGTAATAAAAAGTGTGCGTTTTTTGTGTTTCGGTAGTGTTGGTGTAGGTAAATGAATAGGTTGGCCCAAAAATCAATTGTTTTTCTATCACTCTGCCTAAAGTGGGATTTTGTACAACTTGCTGGTCATATAAATCAGAAACATTAAACGAATTAACATAATTGATTTCGGTAATATTTAAGGTATGTTCTTTTCTTACGTTTTCTTTCCAGATATAGCCAAACGATGTTTTAAACGAATTCAATGAATATAAATTGGTGCGATTTTGAAACTCGTAGCCTAACGTTAATTTAGTTTTTGGTACAAAAGCACTGGTAGAACCTACTTTAAAAGGCACAATAAACCTTGGCCAAATTAAATTTGCCTCACTTCCTAAGCGGTACACATTGAATCCTTGGTTTTGGCCAGATACTTGTACTTCTAAACCTCCAAAAATAGAAACTGTAAGTAGCTCGGCAGCTCTAAAAGTATTGCGGTTGCTCCAGTTTATATTAAGTTCGGTACCAGTATAATTGGCCGAATTTGTTTTACCTAAAATTTCAAAACGTAGAGATTTTCGAGGAAGTGGCGTTAAATAGTAGTTTGCATCTAAAGCATTTTTTAAACTATCTGATACCGTAAAAGTATTTTTAACAAATTTAAAAGTTCCCAAATTTACCAATCTGTTTAATGATAAATTATGGTTAGTGCGGTTATAAATATCGCCTTTACGGAAAAATAACGATCTATCGAATATGTGAGGTTTAAACCTGTTTATTCTGTCGTAAATTACAAAATCGTGGTAAGGTTTGCCAATTTCGGGTTTTTTGTTCGATGAATCTTTAGTTATAGTATAATTTGGGAAAATAGAAATATTATTAATGGTGTAAATTTCTTTTGCTTTGGCAGGAGTTTGTGCTTTCACTTTTACAAAAATATCAACTTGTTGCCCGCCCACAGTGCTATCAACCTGCATTATTAAATAATCGGGGCCAAAAAAGTAAAAACCTTTTTCTTTTAAATGTACATCAATACGGTTACGCTCGGCTTTAATTTTATCTAAATCGTATGCTTCACCAATCTTTAAAAAAGATTTTTCTTTAGTCTGGGAAAGTGCGTTAGTTATTGCAGTAGAATCATTAATAAATGTTACTTTTTTAATTTTAAATTGTTTACCGGGTGTAGCAGTGTAAATTGCTGTAACTTTTCTATTTTTTTCGGTACTATCGGCACTGGTTTGTGCATTAAAATATCCACGGTTTTCTAATCGGTTTTGCACCAAACTGGCATTAAAATCTAAATCAACTTTGCTAAACAAAACAGGTGCTTCGCCAACTTTAGTATGTAACCAATGTTTTAACCCTTTCTGTTTTTTAGGTTTACCAACCAAATTATAAATGTATAATTTGGGGCGCAAACCAAGTATAGAAAAATTAGGTTTGGGGCGTAAAAGAGCTTCTAATTCGGGCAGTAATTTCTTTTTTTCTTTGCGTGATGTTTCTTTCCCTTCTAGTTTTACTTTGGCACCAACATATAGTTGCTCGCCTTTAGGCAAATATTTTATGTTGCTACACGATGAAAGAAAAATCAGCGTAAGCGAAGTAAGATATGTTTTAGTTTTCATAAATAAATTAACACACTATTTTTGATTTTTGATGTGAGATTTTTGATTACCTAAATGTTTGTTTAATCTCATGCCAGCGTTTTAAATTTTTAATTTTAACCTTTGAATTTACTTCTCCAGATAGCGTTTTCAATTTTTAATTTTAACTTTTGAATTTCTTTACCGTTTTCTAAATATTTCTTTAAACTTATTATAATCCATGGTTATAATAAAACCTACGCCAGTTTCTATAACTTGGCCTTGCAAAGCTACTTGGTACTGGTTTTTACGGTATGCCCGCAAGGTGTAACGTCCATCTTTTGATAGTTGATAATCGGCCGAGAGATCGCCAGCTATGTTATTTGTTTGTTGGTTAGCCTGTTGTGCGCCTTCAATTCCAAAACTGCTGCCAACGGTAACTTTTAATCTATCGTTTAATAAACGTTTTGATATACCCACATTTAAGTCGGTTTTGTCTTTACGTTCGCCGCTTGTATAATCATCGGTTGATGCTAAATCAAAATTTAATTCAACCCCTTCAATTAAATTTCCAGCCAAATCGTTCAGCTGTTGCGATAAAATTTTGCTCACACTTTGCCTAGCTAACGATGCTACACCGCCGCTGCCCGCTTCGCTTGCAAAAGGGTTTTCACCAATAAAACGATTGAGCAAAAGCAAGGCAAAAACTTGTTTATTCAGTTCGGATGGTTGTTGCCTTAGTTGTTCTAATTTAGTTCTTGAGCTGGTAATTATATCGGGCGCAACGTTGTAATTTCCTTCGGGAAGCAAAATATCAAAACTTATTTCGGGTTTTAATAGTTCGCCTTTCATCATTAACAAAACCCTAAAAGGTAAGCGTTGCTTGTAGGTATTACGGGCTTCGGCAGTTAAACCACTTAACTGGTTGTCTAATAAATCTATAGGTGCGGTATTGGCTTCGTAAATTGCGGTTAAATTTACATCGGCAGTGGTAGGTTCGCCCGTCCACACTATGCTGCTGCCGTCTTTAATTAAAAATTTTCTTTTTATAAAATTGAACGACATTTCGTAAGAACCTTCTTTTAAATCGTATCTGCCCGTTAAACTAGTTTTGCCCGATGGGTCTATGCCGCCGTTTAATCTTGCTTCGCCTTTTAGTTTCACAAAATCGCCATTGCCTTTATCAATTACCATAGTAAGTTCGGCCTCTTTATCAATTTCTATGTTTACCGATACATCCATACCTTTAATATCACTTTTGTTAAGCGAATCGGGCAGACTAAAAGTTTTTGCCAGTTGCATATTATCCTGATCTATAAATTCTACAATACCTTCTCTATCGGCAATTCCAGGGTCGTTTTGTGGTAAAATTATGGTAAACTTAGTATCTTTATTTATTTTTAATGTACCATCAATTATAGGCTTATTTAAATCACCTTTAATACGTAAACGGGTATCTAAAAATAATTGCCCAAAATACAAATCGTTGTCTTTTTGGGTGGAATTTATGGCTCTAAAATTTTGTGCGGTAACATCTAAATTAAACCTAAAATCTTTATAGGTTTGGGTATAAATTAAACCATTTACAACTAATTTATTACTTGCCGAATCATCTAAGGAGAACTTATTAAACAAAATTCCATCATCGTTTAACGTAATTTTATCGTTTAACAATGTAAAATAAGAGTTTAAAGGTTTTACTCTAAAAGCACCGTTGTTAAACTGTAAATCGCCTCTTACTTTGGGGGCATTTGCATTGCCCGTAAGTTTAAAATTGCCCGATAAAAAACCACTGCTCTCGGTTAAATTACCCATTGTAAAACCTTGTATACTCTTTAGGTTTAGCTTTTGCAGATTTAAGTCCATATTAAAACTGCTATCGTCTGTTTTATAAAATCCTTCTAAATTAACTTGGTTGCCTTTTCCGGTGATAATAACGTTTGCTGCCAAGGTATTGGCCAAACTATTATTTACCTTTAATGCAATATCGCCCAAGGTATCGGCCTTAAAATTGAAATCTTTGATGGTAATATCGGAAGTAAATTTTGGTGTCGCATTCAAATTGCTAAGCAAAGCTTCTCCATTAATCAAACCACCAATCAATAACGAATCTTTTTCTACAATGCTGGTTATGGTTTCTATTTTAAAGTTGTTAAAATTTAATGCCAAAGGCGAATTTGTGCCTGTGTTTTGCGATTGTATTTTAATGCTTTGCGTTTGGTTGCTCAATAAAAAATTATTGGCTAAAATGCCGTTTTTGCCTAGGCTTATTAAATTATCATTTGCTACTTTCCAAGGCTGATAGTTTAATTTTAATCCATCTGCATTTAATCTAATCTCGGTTGCTAAAGCGGTAGATTTTAAATTCCCGGCAATACTATATCGGTCTTTATCAACTTTGTCTTTAACCAATAATTTATAACTGAGCAGGTTGTTTTGCAACTTTCCCGCAAGGTCGGTATGGGGAAGCAAAATCTGTGGATTTTTAATCTCATCTATAACAACAACATAGTTTAAAGCTTTATCTGCTGTATTGATATTTATTTTTCCGCCGGTAATGGTATTGGTGCCGTAAACAAGTTTTGGAATATTGCCATTTAAAACAAGGCTGTCGCCGATGCTGTTGTAGCGCCCACCAATTTGTATGGTTTCCATTTTTTTAATGGTGGGAACCAATTTTAATAGGGTAGGATGATTGTAAACTTCGAGTTTTAAAGCAAAATTTTGCGATGCTATTTGCTTTGGAACTGTGTTTTTATTGAGATTATAATATTGCGAAATGGTATTTGTAAGCGCATTACCCAATTGCGTGAGTTGATATTTACCATTTAAACTGGCGAACATAAAAGGAGATTTTAGCTCAAAAGTATTTTTGATATTACTTGCGGTTGATAATATGTTGATAGAATCTAACAACAATCTTTCGCCAGATTTGGCAATTAAAATATGGTTCAGTGATATTTTACCATTCAAATAATCTGGGTTTGCGGTTGCAATATCTGCATCTATTTTTCCGCGGAGGCGTAAATCACTGGCGTACAAATTCAGTTTTCCCAGATTTGCACTGTCCAAATTCAATTTCATTTTTACCGAAGGATATTTGCCCGCAAAACTTCCATTGGCTTTCAGGTCGAAATCTAAATTTGGATCGTTCATAAAAGCCGAAACATTATACACACTATTGCCAATTTTACCTGCCAAATTCAAGTTGCGATAAGTGTATTTGTTATAATCGGCTTTTTGTATGATACCTTTAATAGTTGCCGATGCTGATTTAGGGTTTAAGCCTCTTCCATTAATATTTGCTCGTAAACTTATCCTGCCCATTTTGGCTTCCTGTTTCAACAGTCTACCTAAATTAAAATTTATCAGTTCGGCATCTGCTTGGTAAACTTCTTGGTTTTTTTGGCGATGATCAAATTTCGCTTTTATTTTTGCACTTCCGAAACTGGTTAAGGCCAATAAATCTGCACTAAAATTATTGATGGCTCCTTTAAATTTTCCCCTTAAACCAAAACGTTCCGGAATTCTAATATTTGTAGGTAAAGTTCCTTTAGGTAAAAACAAGTTTAAGTCGGCAGCTGTACTTTCAAAATTATTGATGTTGAAATCAAAGTAAGATTTTTTAACATCGGGCAAACCCGTAATTTTTCCGCTTGCGCTGATTTTGGTTCGGCCAATTCCGCTGATTTGTAATTGAGGAATAGTTAGATTGTTTATTGTTCCCTTTACGTTGCTATTTATCAATAAACTAGCATTTGGGTTTCCTTTAAACGGATTGGTGTTTGCCAACCTAGGAACAAACAAAAGCATATCCCTTACGCCAATTTTACTTCCGTTGATGTTGGCATCAAGATATAGGTTTCCCAAATCTTTACTCAATGAAGCTATGGATTTGTATTTTAATTGTACCCTATTTTGTAAAACGGTATGCGGAGTTTTTAAATACAGGTTTTTGAGATAGGCACCTTTGTTTCCATAAAAAAAATTGGTTCTCAAAGTTTGGATGTTTAAACCGCTCTTTTCTTGAGCAATAACGTTTTCAATTTCCCCCGAAATGGTATCGGCCGAATAATAAAAAGATTTAGCATTAAGTGCAAAATCTTTTAGAGCCAAATGTTTATAATCAATACCTCGCTTTACGCGGATGCTGTTTTCATCATCAAAATTAAAGTCAATATTTTCAATATTGGTTTCGGCTAATTTAACTTTCCATTTACTGGCAGATGCTGGCGCAGGTTTCAGATTTTTAGCAACTAGTTTTTTTGCAGTTTTCCCCAACAATAAATTTCCTTTGGTATCAGTCCATTCAATTTTTTTTATGTCTATTAATTGTTTAGCCAAGTTAATGTCGTTAAAAGATATGATCAACTTGCCCAAAGCTAAGTCTGTTTTTAAACGAGTGCCGCTATTACCATAAGCAACGTTGATTTTTGAAAGATTAATTTCTCCCAATTTTAAATTCAGCTCTGGTTTTTTGGTAATAGAATCTGCCAAAACTACCGTATTGGTAGCCAATTCTTCTACCAAGCCTTGTTCTAATTTAAGGTTTAAACCTTCCAAATTTATTTTGGGAACTTCAAAATCAAGTTTATCTAAATCAAACTTCTTTATATCGGTATCAAAATGGTTGAGGTAAACATTCAGGTTATTTTTGGTTATGGCATCGTTGAACCTAACATTTATTTTATTGAGATTAATTCCTTCAACAGAAAATTTCATTCCTGCCTTATCTGTTTTTGGTTTTTTTTGTTCGGTAACAAAAGCTTTTATAATGTAATCGAAATTGAAAACAGAATCTTGGTTACGTTTGATGTTGGTGGTAATTCCTTGAAGGTCTAAAGAGTTAATTTCTATTTGATTGTCCAATAATTTGAACATACTAATATCTACGGTAATTTTTTTACCAGCTAACAAGGTATCTTTTTCTTTGCTTTCGAAGTAAACGTTTTCTAAGATTATTTTTTTTGGAAACCCAATATTGAGTTTGCCAATTTCGACTCTGGTTTTTATTTTTTTCTCTAAAAAGCTAACTGCCTTGTTTTTTGCAACATTTTGTATAACAGGAATTTGAATGAGGATAACAATCAAAAGCATAATACCCATAATTATACTTATAAACCAAGCAATTACTTTTAAAGAAATTTTAAGAAATTTTTTCAAACTTTTCTTTATTTTATTTTAAACAAAGGTAAGACAAAAGCTTTGCCAATAATTAATAAAGTGCAATTTTCATTTTTAAATTTGGCTTTAGCGCATTATATTTCAACTATTTAGTGTCAGAACGGAAACCCCTAAATTTTTTTAGAAAACCCAAAAATCTGAAATTTCCACAAACGTTTAGCTTTAGTTCCAGTCATAAAATTTACCTATTGGTTATCATTGCGCCATTTATGGTAAAAAA
>JAYULE010000154.1:0-8558 GCA_043763845.1 Sphingobacteriales bacterium | reverse complement strand
ACCTAACTACAAATTAAAGTTTACAGATTTAACCGCAGTAATTGCCAAAGATGTACACTTAAAAGATAATTACTTAGGTACACTAACACCAATAGATGTAGCAAATAACGAATACATATTTGGTATTGATAAAGCTATAGCTACAAGTTTTGGTAACGATAGATTTGTTTTAATAATACAACCAAAAGCGGTTTTACCTATAACACTAAAAAGTTTTACAGCTGCAAAACAAAACACAGGTGTGTTGTTAAACTGGGAAAGCATAAGTGAAAAAAATGTGTTGCATTTTGAAGTACAACGCAGCAGCAATAGCGAAGCTTTTAGTACAATAGGTAAAATTAATGCAGCTGGTAATAGTGCCAATACTTATAGTTATGTAGATAAAGCTCCACAAAACGGCATAAACTACTACCGTTTAAATACTATTGATGAAAACGGTAGCAACCAATTGTCGGGTATAAAGTTTGTAAGTTTTAATGTAGAGGACAGCGATATACTAAATATTTACCCTAACCCAGTAAAAGACAATTTAAATGTTAAATGGAGTTTTGCAATAACCGACGACAAAATGGTTTCGGTGTTAAATTTAAATGGCAAAAAGGTAATGATATTTAACAATATTAAAACAAATACTATCAGTAGAAACGTGGGTGATTTGCAGAAAGGTGTTTATATTTTAGAGTTAAGCAACCAAAAATCTAAACAAGTTATTGCTCGTAAAAAGTTTATAAAACAGTAAGTAAATAGTTTAATTAAGAAAAGAGCCACCTAATATATTTTAGTTGGCTCTTATTGTTTATTAAAGTTATTTCAAAATAAGTTGCGACTTTTAGGATTATATTTAATAAGTGTTTAAAATTGCTATTGACAAAGCCGGGTAATAGGAATTAGCATATTGTAAGCATTGTGGCTCAAAGAAAACGTTAGAAATTTTATAGGGAACAATACTTTAAATTTTCAAAGAAAAGTATATAAGTAACAAAAAATTAATTAAAAACATAAATCTTGAAAGGGGCGGGGTTTAACCAAAAAAGGAATAAAGTCTTTTTTTTTGCTTATAAACAAGATTAATGCCGAATAATATTTTTGAATTTGTTTTAAATAGCAACCCAAAAATAAGATAAAGAAAAAAACACAAAAAATTAGGGTTAAAATATTTTTTAACCCTGATTTTTATAACTGAAAATAGCTAAATATTATTTAATAAAATGCTTTAATTGAATTACCTCTTTTTCGTTTAAATGCCTCCATTTTCCCCGAGGTAAATCTTTTTTGCTTAGGTTGGCATAAATTACACGGTCTAGTTTTACAACTTCATAACCTAAGCTTTCGAAAATACGGCGTACAATTCGGTTTTTACCGCTGTGTATTTGTATGCCAATTTCGTTTTTGCTACCGCCAGTAACGTACGATACTGTGTCTGGCTTAATCAAGCCATCCTCTAGTTCTAAACCAAAAGAAATTTTGTTAAAATCGCCTTGGCTTAAATTTCGGCTTAACTCTACTTGGTAAATTTTGCTTATGTTGTTGCGTGGGTGCGACAGTTTTTCGGCTAAGTCCCCATCGTTAGTCATTAATAATAATCCAGTGGTATTTCTATCTAAACGGCCAACAGGGTAAATACGTTCTCGGCTGGCTTTATCAACCAATGCCATAACGGTTTTACGTTCTTGCGGGTCATCTGTTGTGGTAATAAAATCTTTTGGTTTATTTAAAAGTACATAAACCATTTTTTCGGATTTTAGCAACTCGCCATTGTAACGTATTTCATCTTTTGCAGGGTTAACTTTTGCGCCTAGCTCAGTTATAGCAATACCATTTACACTAACAACGCCAGCGGCAATTAATTCATCGGCCTTACGGCGAGAACATATACCTGCATTTGCTATGTAACGGTTTAATCTTATAAACTCTTCATCTTTATTAAACGATGTTTTGCTGCCGGCTTTGCCCCGTGGTTTTATGTTTCCATCGCCAAAATCAATTACATCTTGTTTGGGCTGGCTGCCTCGTTTTTCATAAGTTTTTTCGTACGGGCGACTAAAATTTTCGGCCTTGCTGGTATAGCTTGGTCGTAAATCATCGTCTTCTGCTTTAACACGACCTTTAAAAGGAGTTTTTTCTCGGTCGGTAAATTTTTTATTGCTATACGATTTTGCTTCACGCGGTTTATCGCCGAAAGGTTTTTTATCGTCTTTATTAAAATTACGGTCGGGGTTAAAAGGCTTTCTTTCACTACCTCCCAAGTTTTCGGTTCTAGCTCCGAAAGGCTTTCTTTCTCTATTAAACCCACCTTCAGGTTTATCGCCGTAGGGTTTTTTTTCTCTACTATCTGTTTTTTGGTTACGGCTGTGGCCGGATGTTGAGCGGCTATCTTTACCAAAAGATTTCCCACCGTAACTAGTTTTTTTATCTCTATCTGAAGTCGAATTATCGGTAAAAGACCTGTCTTTATAATAAGTCTTTTTGTTATCGGTTTGATTTCTTTTATCCTCATTATCACTGCCAGAATTGCCGCCTGGAGTGTAAGTGCCATAAGGGCGACTAGAAGATTTAGGTTTATCTGACGATCTGCTTCCAGATGTAAATGTGCGATTGCTTTCGGTTTTACCGAATTTTGAACCGTCTTTTTTGGATTTGTCATCTCGACTGTTCCCTTTATTTTTGAATGGCATAGTGCTTTTTTTACTTCCCAGAGAGGGTTGCAAATGTACAAAAAAATTGTTTTAAGCTTATTATTAATTATTTTATCGCTATTCAACGGCCAATTTATTTGTTTTTTTACTTCTAATGCAACAAAGGACATAGAAATTAATGTTAGATTTTTGGATAGGGTTAATCAATATTTTTTAATACTTGGAGACGAAATTTACAATAAACCGATGTGCTTAAGTTTACTAAACTGGATGGCAGTGGCACCCAGGTTTTTGCCTTAGGGTTTGGGCTTTGCCTAAACCTTAAGGCAAAAACCTGAGTACAACGAACAGCCAGACTAGCCCTAACCTATAAAAAATAGGCTTTGCTTTGCAAATAAAATTTAACAAAAGAATATTTTTAAATTATTATTAGATTTGAAAATCTTTTTAACACTGTTTACAGCAGTATCAATTGATTATTAATGAAATTGTACCAAACTTTATTGTATTATTGCTATACAAAAATAAGCGATGCAGAAAATTATGCATCATCGCACTTAAAATTTTGTAAAGATTTAGGCTTAACTGGCCGTATTATTATTGCCGAAGAAGGTTTAAATGGAACTGTTTCGGGTACGGTTACACAATGCCAAGCTTATATAAATTACATAAAAGCCGATGAGAGGTTTGCTAACATTGATTTTAAAATTGAAGAAGTAGCCGAGCCCTCGTTTATAAAAATGCATTGCCGTTACAAATCAGAAATTGTGTATTCGGGCTTAAAGGACCCAAATGTTATAGACCCAAATCGCGAAACGGGTAAACATTTAAATGCTACTGAGTTTTTAAAATTAAAAAACCAAGAAGATGTAGTGGTTTTAGATATACGGTCTAACTACGAGCATAATATGGGTAAGTTTAAAAATGCGGTAACGTTAGATATAGAAAACTTTAGGGATTTTCCGGCAATGATTAACCAGCTTGCTCAATACAAAGACAAAAAAATAATTACGTATTGTACTGGAGGTATTAAGTGTGAAAAAGCATCGGCATTGCTGCTTCAACAAGGTTTTAAAGACGTTTACCAATTACACGGTGGTATTATAAAATACGGCAAAGAAGCTGCTGGCGAGGATTTTGAAGGTAAATGTTATGTGTTTGATAACCGTATTGCTGTTGATGTAAATACGGTAAACCCAGTTGTAATATCTACTTGTTTTAATTGTGGTACACACACCACAAAAATGATAAATTGTGCCAACCCCGAGTGTAACGAACATTTTACCCAATGCGATATTTGTGGTAATAGTTTAGATGGTTGCTGTTCAACAGCTTGCCAAACTCACCCACGCAAACGTCCATATAACGGAACAGGCTATTATGTTAAAGTGCCTTTTGTGACACTTAAAAATTAAACCTTTTCCTCTATTAAATTGTAACTAAAAACTAAATAATTTGAGAATTTTAGGTATTTCATGATTTAAAAACTAGTAAAATTTTTATTTACTTATTTTACCAAAAACTATTGCACAAATTTACAACCATTTGGCTTTATTAAGTTTTTGTTTTTTTTGCAGAAAAAGAGTGTTTCGTAGTCTTTAGTAATTATTTTGTTGAAAATATATCGGGCTTTAAAAGCTATTTCTACTTAACCCACATTAAATCGTTTCCAGTTCCTCCAAAGTTTTTCCTTTGGTTTCATTTACTTTTATCTTAATAAAAATAAATCCCAAAACACAAATACCAGCGTACATCCAAAACGGCCCGTAAGTACCAATTTGTTCGGCCAAGATAGGAAACGTAAATACCAAAATAAAATAAGCTGCCCATAAAGACACAACTGCAACAGATGAAGCTAGGCCACGAATTTTATTGGGGAAAATTTCGGAAATTAACACCCAAGTTACTGGCGCTAACGACATGGAATATACACTTATAGCCGCCAAAACCACAATAGAAACATAAATAGTAGCCGCTTGGTTTTTTAATAATAAAGCCAGTACAACATACAAAACAGCTAATGCGCCCGAACCAAAAAGCATTAATGGTTTACGTCCCAATTTATCAACTTGCCACATGGCTACCAATGCAAAAATTAAGTTTACAAAGCCTATGGCTATGGTTTCAAACAATTGCTCGTTTAACGATGCACCTAAAGCCGCAAAAATTGTTGATGTATAATTAAACACTACATTTATGCCGCACAATTGCTGAAAAACTGCTAAAGTTATACCAATTACAACAGCTGGCCTTACCGCTTTTGCAAACACGTCAGCATAACTTTGCTTTTGATTATCGCCTGAAAAAGAGGTTTTAATATCGGCAAGGGTGTTATTGGCAAACGTTATGTTGCCAATTTTATTTAATACGTTTTGCGCTTTTTGAATTTTACCGGCTTTTACCAAATACCTTGGGCTTTCGGGTAACCATATTAGGCCAACTAAAAACAATACTGCAGGTATTGCGCCTAAGCCAAACATCCATCGCCAAGCATTGGGGCCATTATCGGCCAAGTTATAGTTGATTATATTGGTTACTAAAATGCCTATTACAATGTTTAATTGGTTGATAGCCACGTTGCGCCCACGTACACTAGCGGGCGAAATTTCGGCAATATACAATGGGCTTAACATGGATGCCATTCCCACGCCTATGCCTGCCATAAATCTAAAAGCTACAAATACAGATAGCGTATCGGCGAAAGCCATACCTAATGACGAAAACGCAAATATGATGGCGGCAAACATTAAACCTGGCCTTCGGCCAAGCCTATCGGCAATGTTACCAGCAATTAAAGTTCCAACAATGCAACCTAATGCTAGCGAGCCTGTTAAAAAACCTTCCCACCAGGCACTTAAACCAAATACAGTACGCAAAAACGGTAATGCGCCTGTAATTACGGCAAAATCAAACCCAAATAAATAACCGCCCAAAGCGGAAATAAAGGAAATACCTAAAATATATTTATTATTGTACAATGCGGTTTGGGTCATAATTAATTAGGGTTTTGCGTGTTTTGTAAAAAAGAAATCATATCTAAATGCACCATTGCACCTTGATGGTTTACATCTTCGGTTAAAATTTGGGTAAACAATTGCTGCGCTTTGTTATAATTGGCTAAGCCTAAGTTACCTAAACCTTTTAAATACAAGCAATGTATGTTGTTTTTAAGGTTTAAATCTTGATCGAAAACCAATAAATCGGGTAGCGAAACAGCAAAATAATCTAATTTTACTTCGCTGTTTAAGTGTTGGTTGCCAAACTCAATGAGGCGGATAAAAATTTTATCTGCTTTTGCTTTATCATTTAGTTTTAACCAAGCTAGGCCTTGATAAAATATTTTATCGGGCTGTGGGTCGTTATAAAAAATGGCTTGTACAGGCTCGCTAATACCTTGAGTAGCTTTGTAAAAATAGGCTAGAGCATCGGTTTTGTCCGATAATCCCTCATAAGCGCAAGCTTTAAAATATTGAATATCGTTTTCTTGTGCACCGTATAATTTGCCTTCGCCTAGATTATGCGGGTATTGGTTGGTGTTTGAAAGTAGCTCTAAGGCAGTTTCAAATTTTTCAGCTAAAATAGCTTGTTTGGCTAGGGCAATATTTACCCATAAAAACTGACCTAATACCTTTCCTTCGCCACCTTCCCAAGGGTGAAACTGGCGGCTATTAATTAATGATTGTGCTTCGAGATATTTATCCAAACTATTGAGTAGCGAAATCTGCTCGAGGTATAAATCATCACGACTGTTTACCAAATTGGGATATTTTTTTAAAAGATTTAACCGCTCGCTAACCGGGCGATTGGTTTTTTTATATAATTGGTCTAGCTCCATCAGTACTCTAGCATCGCTGTTATTTAATGCAAAAGCTTTTTCTAACGCAATTACAGCTTTGGATACATTTTCTTGTTTATTATGGTAAGCTAAAGATAAGTTTCTAAAAACGGTAGGGAAGTTATCATCCTTTGAAGCTGCATTTTCCCAGCACTCAATAGCTTCGGTATATTGCCTTTTATCGTACCAAAAATTACCTAAATAATAAGCTGCTTTAGCATCGCTAGGGTTTTTACTAATGGCATCTTGCAACACATCAATATCTTCGATACGGTGCGGGAAACAATAATCGGGACTTTGTTTTGCTGCTTCCTTATAAAAACTTACGACTTCAATATTTTTAGAAGTTTGTGCCGAAAAATAACCTAAATAGTAGTACACCATTGGGTTACAGTTTGGGTTATCAGTTATAAAAATTTCTAAAAAAGCAATGGCTTCGGCGTAAAATCCCGCCTTAGCGTAATCTAAAGCATATTCTATATAGTTGTGTACATAGTTACGCATTAAATTTTTTAATTTTTTTAATGCAAAGTTGGCTTGTGTAAAATCGTTTTCTTGTTTTAAAAGTAGGTAACGCTCAAAGTGGCAACCAAAATTAAAAGCATCAATATCTAATGATTCCTCAATTATTTTTATTGCCTTTTCAGGCTGATTGTTTTTGCGAAATAACACCGCTATTAAATGCCTAACCGAGTGGCTATGCCAGTTTTGCACCAATGATTGTTGGGCAAGTTTAAGTGCTTCGTCCCATTTATTTTGGCAAGCGGCGATGGTACTTAATGCAAAAAAGCTGGCGTGTTGTTGTGCATGGTTCCAGGTACTTTTATAAAAAGCTTCGTAAGCATGGTTTAATTTACCTTGTAACTTTAGCGCCCAACCTAGGTTGTAATAAGGTTCGCCATCGTAAGGGTTAGGGTTACGTAGGGTTAGGGTGGCTATGGCTTTTTCGAAATAGGGTGTTGCTGTGGCAAATTTTCCCCGTTTTAAATACCATAAACCCAAGGCGTTATTGTTGCGCACATCGCTAGCATCTCGGCGTAAAGCCTCTTCATAATAATCTTTTGCTTGGTAGGTTGCGTGGCGGTATTGTTCAAGATGTAAGCCGTTTAAGTACAATAATTCGGTGCTTTCAATATCTTTGGGTGCTTTTGCAGGTTGTGCTGCTTGGGGTATTGGTGCTTTTGTTGCTGCTTCGGGTTTATAGTTCACCAGTAATTTACCGTTTTCATCATTTACCACAATTTCGAAATCGCTTAGATGCAATTTCTCTACTTCAATTTCTTTTTCGAAAACATGTTTTGGAGAAATGGTAGTAGTGATTTCAAAAATTGTATGGTTGTTTTTCTTTAACAGGATGTTTGCATTGGGATAATGTGCCGTTGCATAAACTTTTATTTGCAAGCCATTTATGGTTTCTTCTAAATTTACCATGGCCTCTTTGGTAGCATTTTTTACCATGCCTACTTTGCTGTAAGGCATAAAATACTGGGTAAAAGTTTTTTCCTCTTGGGGATTTATCCACGAAAAATCAGGCTGATTATCGGTAAACATACCTGTCATTAGCTCTATATAAGGCCCATCTTCATCCGTAAGGTTACGGTCCCATGCTTGGCCAAAATCGCTGTTACCCCACGTCCATTGTTTTTTACCTGGCGATGTGTGGTGATTGGCTACGTGTAAAAGCCCAGCTTTTGTATCATGTTCGTAACCGCCCATAAAATCGTATTTTGATTTTATGGCCATGTACGATGTTGGTACTGGGATATTTTTATAGCTCGAAATATCGGTACCAGGCGCATAATCTACCTTGTAATACGTACCTGTGGCAATGGGAAAATCCGAAACATCACGTTTCCCATGATCGAAAACTGCGTTTACATCGGGCGGAAAAACCGACTGATAATCATCATTAACTTTTACAGCTGGGTTGGCCCACCACAAAAAAGTTTGTGCAAAAGGTGTACGGTTGTATAGTTTACCGCTAATTTCTATATACGCCTTGCCGGGATGCAGGGTAAAACCAACCATGCCTTTGGTGCGAAACATGAGTTCTACTTCATTTATCCAAACGGTTTTGCTACCATCCT
>JAYULE010000153.1:0-8719 GCA_043763845.1 Sphingobacteriales bacterium | reverse complement strand
GCAGCTAAAGAAAACAACGTACCATCGGTAATGGTGTTTGATGAAAAAAGAAACGAATTTCCTTTAGTTAACAAGCAAGGAAAATTCGTTAACGAGGTAACTGATTTTGCTGGTCGGTATGTTAAAGAAGAATATTATAGCGATGCCGAGCGGGCCGAAAAGGATTTTAAACCTACCGATGTACTTATTGCCATAAAACTAAAAGAGGATAACAAAGCCTTTGATGTTAAAAAATACGAACACAGTTACCCACATTGTTGGCGCACAGATAAACCTGTATTGTACTATCCGTTAGATAGTTGGTTTATAAAAACCACTGCCGTAAAACAGCGAATGGTGGAGTTGAACAAAACCATAAACTGGAAACCCGAAAGTACAGGAACTGGCCGTTTTGGCAATTGGTTAGAAAACTTGGTAGACTGGAATTTATCTCGCTCACGTTATTGGGGCACTCCCTTGCCGATTTGGAGAACTTTGGATAGCAGCGAAGAAATTTGCATAGGGTCTATTGAGCAGCTAAATAATGAAATTGATAAATCCGCTACGGCGGGATTTATGCCGCAAAACTTCCGTTTGGAAGATTTACACCGCCCTTTTGTTGACGATGTTATTTTGGTATCGCCTAAAGGCGAAAAAATGTTTCGCGAACTAGATTTAATAGATGTATGGTTTGATAGTGGTGCAATGCCTTACGCACAGTGGGGTTTAAATAAAAATACAGCTAACCCTAATTTGCCTTTCGGCGATGGTTTTGCAACGGCTTTTCCGGCCGATTTTATTGCCGAAGGTGTTGACCAAACCCGTGGTTGGTTTTTTACCCTTCACGCCATAGCGGTAATGTTAACTGATGGTGTGGCGTTTAAAAATGTGGTTTCAAACGGCTTGGTGTTAGATAAAAATGGCAATAAAATGTCGAAACGTTTAGGCAACACGGTCGACCCTTTTACCACCATAGCCACCTACGGAGCCGATGCAACCCGTTGGTATATGATTAGCAATGCATCGCCCTGGGACAACCTAAAATTTAGTTTAGAAGGTTTAGACGAAGTTCGCCGTAAATTTTTTGGAACACTTTATAATACCTATGCTTTTTTTACGCTTTACGCCAATATTGATAAATTTAATTACGCTGAGGCGGATTTAGAAAGTAGCCAACGCCCCGAAATAGACCGTTGGGTATTGTCGTTATTAAACACCTTAACCCAACAGGTTGATGGTTTTTACGAAGATTTTGAACCTACCAAAGCCGCCCGAGCCATACAAAGTTTTGTAGATGAGCATTTAAGTAACTGGTTTGTAAGGCTTAGCCGTCGCCGTTTTTGGAAAACCGATGTAGCCGGCAATAACGATAAATTATCGGCATACCAAACGCTTTATACCTGCTTAATAACGGTAGCCAAATTAATGAGCCCGATTGCCCCATTTTTTGCCGATAGGTTGTTTAATGATTTAAACTCGGTAACTAAAAAAGAAGATCAAGAATCGGTACACCTAACCAATTTCCCAACATATAACGCCAATTTGGTTGATGCTGATTTAGAAGAACGAATGGAACTGGCGCAAAACATATCGTCGATGGTGTTATCGTTACGTAAAAAAGTAGGTATTAATGTTAGGCAGCCCTTGGGTAAAATATTATTGCCAGTTTTAGATACTACATTTGAGGCTAAGGTAGAATTGGTAAAAGAGCTTATTTTATCAGAAACAAATTTAAAGGAAATAGCGTACATAAACGATACCAGCGGTTTTATAAAAAAGAAAATTAAGGCAAACTTTAAAGCTTTGGGTAAAAAAGTTGGTAAGGATATGAAGTTGGTATCGGAAGCTATATCAAACTTTACCCAACAACAAATAGAAATTTTAACCCAGAATGGCAACGTAGCAATACAAAACACAGCTTATGTTATTGAAGTCGAAGATGTAGAGATTATTGCCGAAGATGTGCCGGGTTGGCAAGTTGCAAATTTAGGCAAACTAACCGTTGCTTTAGATGTTACCTTAACAGATGAGTTAAAAAGCGAAGGTATTGCTCGTGAGGTAATTAACCGCATTCAAAATTTACGTAAAGAGTTAGGTTTAGAGGTTACCGATAGAATTACGGTTCAGCTTCAAAAACATACATTAATTGTACAATCGGTGGCTGATAATTTATTATATATTTGCGCCGAAACTTTGGCAAATAGCCTTACTTTAGTCGAAAATTTAAGCACAGGAAACAGCATAGAAATACTAGATACACAATTAATAATAGCATTACAGAAAAATTAAAAATGGGAAAAACGGCAATAAATAGATATACAGATACTGATTTACAAGAGTTTAGAGATTTAATAGCAGGTAAACTTAAAAGCGCACAAGAAGAATTGTTATCGCTAGCAAAATCAATGAGCAACCCTAACTCTAACGGTACAGATGATACCGCGGGTACTTACAAAACCTTAGAAGATGGATCTGCAACGTTAGAAAAAGAACAATTAAACCAATTGGCTGCAAGGCAAAAAAAGTTTATCGAAAGTCTAGAATCGGCATTGGTACGTATAGAAAACAAAACGTACGGCATTTGCCGAGAAACGGGCAACCTGATTCCTAAGGAGCGTTTAAGAGCTGTGCCTCACGCCACTTTAAGTATGGAAGCCAAGTTAAAACAATATTAAAATGAAAGGTTACAACAAACCTATTATTGCCATACTTTTTATTTTAGTTTTAGACCAAACGCTTAAAACTTGGATAAAAACTAATATGTATCTTGGCCAAGAATTTAATGTTTTGGGCAATTGGTTTATTATACATTTTACCGAAAACAACGGTATGGCTTTTGGTATGGAGTTTGGTGGCGAGTTGGGTAAATTAGCTTTATCAATTTTTCGTATTATTGCTGTTGGTGGTATAGGTTATGGTTTAATACACCTTATAAAAAACAAATATAACCGAGGTTTAATAATGAATGTGGCATTTATTTTTGCAGGGGCTTTGGGTAATATTATTGATTCGGTTTTGTATGGCGTTATATACGGTTACGAGAAAGTTTTTCACGGCCGTGTGGTTGATATGCTTTATTTCCCGTTAATTCAAGGCAATTTCCCTTTGTGGGTACCCGTTTGGGGAGGCGAAGAATTTATATTTTTTAGGCCAGTTTTTAACCTAGCCGATGCCTCAATTTCTATAGGTGTAATATTTATTTTACTGTACCAAAAACGTTATTTTAAAGAAGAGGAGGTGGTTGAAAAATCGCTAAATAGCGAGATTGTGGAGGAATAACAATAGCTTAAAATTCTATTAAAAGAGCCCGCAATTTTGTTGTGGGTTTTTTTATATGATATGGTTTGATTATCATCTTCATCTATAAATTCTATTTTTACACCATTGTTTGAAAATATATTATAGGTTTGAAACAATGTAACAAAATACGCCTAAAAAGCAGTTAAATATATATTATACATGTTATTAGTTGCCGATAGCGGATCATCAAAAACAGATTGGAAACTTTTATTACCAAATGGCGATACTCAAAGTTTTCAAACGGCGGGTATAAACCCAATTTTTTCAAACGAAAAAGAAATATTTCGTATCCTATCTTACCTAAATCAATTTGCACCCTTCGCTTCAAAAATTAAAGAAATATTTTTTTTTGGTGCGGGTTGTAACTCTCCCGATAGGAGAGAATTTGTTTCTAATGCACTCACATCAAAATTTGTAAATGGTTTTGTAAGTGTAGAAACCGATTTAACAGGTGCTGCTTACGCTACTTGTGGTAGTAGTGCTGGTTTAAATTGCATAATTGGTACCGAGTCCAATATTTCGTTTTTTGATGGGAATAATATAAGCGAAATAAACTCCGGTTTAGGCTATATTTTAGGCGACGATGCATCGGGTACTTACTTTGGTAAGAAACTTATTACCGATTTTTTATATCACAAAATGCCTGAAAAGTTAGCCGTCGTTTTTCAAAAAACCTATCAAATAAGTAAAGAAACAGTCATTAAAAATATTTATCAAAAACCGTTAGCTAATTATTATTTAGCATCTTTTGCATTATTTATGGGGGCGCTTGAGGATGACCCTTATATTCAAAATATACTTACAAACAGTTTAACTGATTATGTTTTAAATAATATTACAAACTATCAAAAATATAAACAATTTAAAACTCATTTTGTAGGCTCAATTGCCTATAATTTTAAAAAAACGTTATTAAAAGTTTGTGAACAGTATGAAGTTAATGTGGGGCATATTCTAGAGAAACCTATTGATGCTTTATTTGATTTTATAAAACAGAGAGAAGAATATTGATGGTAAAAATTGTAATTATTTGTAGCTGCAACAAATATAATTATTCAAATAACGAATTTTTAAATTACACTATCTATTTAATATATTTATTAATTCATCTGAATATAGATTGTAACAAAGCTACTTTAACTTCATTTTATTCATAATTATATCGGTAGGTAGTACGTAAGCAGTTGGTGCATTTGTATCTTTTTAACGAAATAAAGGGAAATAGAAATTTAACAATTTTCGCTCGTGGTATTCGGTTATCCAATATTCGTTTACACCCTCTGCATTTAGGCTTAGCCTCGACTGTAATATTGTTTGTAGATAGAGTTAGAGCCATTTTATTGTGGTTGTTTAAATGTGACATACAAATATAATACGCAAATGTTAAATTAATGTTACAATAAATCTCAAATTATTGTTAATTTTATGAAACAAGAGCCCTATTCATGTAATTTTAGTAATATTTAATTTAAAGATTTAAATTTTGTTACATAAAATAAATTTAATGGCGTAAAAAAAGGGAAACTTTCCAGTTCCCCTTTTTTTACGCTACTCTCCTTCTTTCTCTTCTTCCTTTTTCTTCTTTTTCTTACTTATTTTACCAACCACCACAATCTCTTGTTTTTCTTTATCAAAACCAACTTCCATTGTATCGCCTTGGGTAATTTCGCCTTTTAATATTTCTTCGGCAATTGGGTCTTCTAAAAACTTTTGTATGGCTCGTTTTAGCGGCCTTGCACCAAAATTGGCATCAAAACCTTTTTCGGCAATGTGTTCTTTGGCTTCGTCGGTTAGTTTAATTTCATAACCTAAAGCACTAATACGGGTAAACAATGATTTTAGTTCGATATCAATAATTTTAAATATCTCGGCTTTGTCTAACGAGTTAAAAACAATTACATCATCCACACGGTTTAAAAATTCGGGGGCAAAAGCTTTTTTTAATGCTCCTTCAATTACGGTTTTGCTAAAGGTATCGGCTTGTTGTATTTTTGTGGCGGTATTAAATCCTACGCCTTGGCCAAAATCTTTTAATTGCCTAGCGCCAATATTAGAAGTCATAATGATGATGGTGTTTCTAAAATCAACTTTACGGCCTGCCGAGTCTGTTAATTGCCCTTCATCTAAAACTTGCAAAAGCAAATTAAAAACATCAGGATGGGCTTTCTCAATCTCATCTAACAATACCACTGCATAGGGTTTGCGGCGTACTTTTTCGGTTAGTTGGCCACCTTCTTCGTAGCCTACATAGCCCGGAGGCGCACCTACCAAACGTGATACGGCAAATTTTTCCATATACTCGCTCATATCAATTTGTATGATTGAGTCGTCGGTATCAAACATAAACCTAGCTAATTCTTTGGCTAATTCGGTTTTACCAACACCTGTTGGGCCTAAAAATATAAACGAGCCAATTGGTTTTTTAGGGTCTTTTAAACCAGCCCTAGTACGTTGTATGGCTTTGGTTAATTTCTTAATGGCTTCATCTTGCCCAATAATTTTTTCGTTAATGCTGGCACCCATATTCAATAGCTTTTGGCTATCGGTTTGGCCTACACGTTGTACAGGTATGCCCGTCATCATTGATACTACTTCGGCAACATTATCTTCGGTAACTGCATAACGCTTGGTTTTAGTTTCGGCTTCCCACTCGGTTTTGGCTTTTTCCAGTTCCTCTAAAAGATTTTTTTCGGTATCGCGGAGTTTGGCAGCTTCTTCATATTTTTGGCTGCGCACCACTTTATTTTTCTCAATCTTAATTAACTCAATACGTTGTTCAATGTCAATAATATTTTGCGGAACATGTATATTGGTTAAATGCACTCTAGAGCCTGCTTCGTCTAAAGCATCAATTGCTTTATCGGGCAAAAACCTATCACTAATATAACGGGTAGTTAAACTCACGCAAGCTTCAATAGCTTCGTTGGTATAAGTTACGCCGTGGTGGTCTTCGTATTTATCTTTAATGCGGTTTAATATTTCGATGGTTTCGGTAGGTGTAGCGGGTTCAATCATGACCTTCTGAAACCTACGGTCTAGTGCACCATCTTTTTCTATATATTGGCGATACTCATCTAAAGTTGTAGCACCAATACATTGTATTTCGCCCCTTGCCAAGGCTGGTTTAAACATGTTACTCGCATCTAAAGATCCAGAAGCACCACCTGCACCAACTATGGTGTGTATTTCATCAATAAACAAAATAACATCAGGCGATTTTTCTAGCTCGTTCATTACTGCTTTCATACGCTCCTCAAACTGGCCACGATATTTTGTACCAGCAACTAAAGAAGCTAAATCCAAAGTAACAACTCGCTTATTAAACAACACTCTCGATACTTTTCGTTGTACAATACGCAAGGCTAATCCTTCGGCTATGGCCGATTTACCCACTCCAGGTTCGCCAATTAATATGGGATTGTTCTTTTTTCTACGAGATAATATTTGCGAAACACGTTCAATTTCTTTCTCACGACCAACAATAGGATCTAGTTTCCCATCCTCGGCCATACGGGTTAAATCTCTACCAAAATTATCTAAAACCGGAGTTTTCGATTTTATATCGGATACTTTTTTTGGTGCCGAAAAAGCATCATCATCTTTAAAGTCGTCTTCACTTCCGCCAGCAGGCGAACCCGGAGCTTCGTTTTTGAAACCTGTTTTACTTTTTTCCACTTCAGCTTTAAAAATTTCGTAGTTTAAATTGTATTGTGCCAATATTTGCGAGGCTATATTATCTTCCTCACGTAAAACCGATAGCAACAAATGCTCGGTACCTATTACTTCGCTTTTAAATATTTTTGCTTCTAAATAGGTTATTTTTAAAACCTTTTCGGCCTGTTTGGTTAATGGTATATTGCCTAAATTAACGGTAGTACCGGCTGTACCTTTTACGGCGTCCTCTACAGATCGGCGTAGTTTTGAAGTATCAACACCTAAAAACTTTAAAATTTTTATTGCCATTCCATCTCCTTCCCTTATCAAACCCAATAGCAAGTGCTCGGTGCCAATATAATCGTGTCCTAATCTTAAAGCTTCTTCACGACTGTAAGAAATAACATCTTTTACCCTTGGTGAAAATTTTGCTTCCATAATCTATTTTTATCTATCAATTAAACGCCCTAATGTATTAAAATGTTTGTAAAAACAAACATCTTAGCTAAAACCTATTTATCAACAATGCAACCAAAGCACTTTTATTATTTTGATTTAAGTTTTGCTAATGCTTTTTTACTTAATACTGACTAAAAAAACGATATTTGATACTAAAATATCAATCAATAAAATGGCAGACGAAAAAATAATTTTCTCAATGGCGGGTGTTAATAAAATTTACCCTCCTCAAAAACAAGTTTTAAAAAACATATACTTATCGTTTTTTTATGGTGCTAAAATAGGTGTGATTGGGCTAAACGGTTCGGGTAAATCATCGGTACTAAAAATTATTGCAGGGTTAGATAAAGCCTACCAAGGCGATGTTGTTTTTAATGCTGGTTATACGGTGGGATATTTAGCACAAGAGCCTTATTTAGACCCAGATAAAACTGTAAAAGAGATTGTAGAAGAGGGCGCACAAAACGTAATTGATATACTAAAAGAGTAGGAAGATATTAACGAAAAATTTGGTTTGCCCGAGGTTTATGAGGATGCCGATGCAATGGATAAACTAATGCAACGCCAAGGCGAATTGCAAGACGAGATTGACGCTGTGGGCGGATGGGAGCTAGACCAAAAACTAGAACGAGCAATGGATGCGTTGCGTTGCCCCGAGGGAGATACAAAAATTGCCACTTTGTCGGGTGGAGAGAAAAGAAGGGTGGCATTATGTCGCTTATTAATTCAAAAGCCCGATGTTTTGTTGTTAGATGAACCTACCAACCACCTAGATGCCGAATCTATTGATTGGTTAGAGCAACATTTAAAACTTTACGAAGGTACCGTGATAGCCGTAACTCACGATAGGTACTTTTTAGATAATGTTGCCGGTTGGATTTTAGAATTAGACCGTGGCGAAGGCATTCCGTGGAAAGGTAATTATTCATCTTGGCTCGACCAAAAAGCAAAACGCTTAGCACAAGAAGATAAAACCGAAAGCAAACGCCAAAAAAGTTTAGAACGTGAGCTAGAATGGGTACGTATGGCACCTAAAGCTCGTCACGCAAAATCTAAAGCCCGTTTATCAAATTACGAAAAACTAGCATCCGAAGAAACTCGAGACCGTGAAGCAAAACTAGAATTGTTTATTCCGCCTGGGCCACGTTTGGGTAATGTAGTTATAGAAGCAAACGGTGTAACCAAAGCATTTGGCGATAAAGTATTATTCGAAAACTTAACTTTTTCGCTTCCGCCAGCAGGAATAGTAGGTATTATTGGCCCCAATGGAGCAGGTAAAACCACTTTATTTAGGTTAATAACACAACAAGACACGCCCGATGCTGGA
>JAYULE010000152.1:0-2479 GCA_043763845.1 Sphingobacteriales bacterium | reverse complement strand
ACAAGGCACACAAACTATTTTTACCACCGTAAAAAATAATTTAAAATTTTATACCAGCGGTGGAAGTGGTTTTGTACATGTAAACGATGTTGCCCGTTGTATGATTTTTTTGGGAAACAGCCAAATTACCGCACAACGCTATATTATTAACAGCCAAAACTACACCTATAAAACTTTGGTGCAACAAATTGCAGTTGCTTTTGGTATTGCCGCACCTACAAAATTAGCTTCGCCTTTTATGTTGGGCATAGCCTGGCGATTAAGCAATATAAAAAGCTGGTTTACTAATGGCGAAGCAAAAATTACCAAAGATATGGCCACTTTTGCTTCAACTTTAGAAGCTTACGACAACCAAAAAATTAAAAACCTAATCAATTTTAACTTTATACCCGTTAACCAAACTATTGTTGAAGTGGCAAAAAGTTTGACTAAATAAAAGCACAGTTCACAAACCTTTTTTTGTACTTTTATTTTTCTAAAAAAAATGGCATAATGCGCAAACTATCAAACCCAAAAAAAACTATTTTATTAACTGTTTTTACGGGCTTCACTATACTTTTTTTCTCTTTTAGAGATGACCTTTTTCAGATAAGTAAAAACCTAGATATTTTCTCGTCAATTTATAAAGAGCTAAATATGAGCTACGTTGACGAGGTAAACCCAGCACACATTATTAAAACAGGTATTGATGCCATGTTGGATAACCTAGACCCTTATACCGAGTTTGTACCCGAAGCCGATGTAGAAGATTACAAAATGAAATACGTAAGCACCCAATATGGCGGTATTGGTGCAGGTGTTTTTTACCGCAACGGTAGGATATTTATTTCGGATGTGTTTGAGGGTTTTCCGGCACAAAAGTCAGCTATAAAAGCTGGCGACGAAATTATGTCTATAGATGGTGTGGTTTTAAAAGGCAAAAACAGCGAGCAAGTAAGTTCACTTTTAAAAGGCCCGCGAGAAACTGCCGTAAAAATTAACATTGGTAGAGACGGAAAAATTATAGAAAAAAATATTTTTAGAGCCGAAATTAGCCAACCAAACGTAAGTTATTATGGCATAATAGATAACAATGTGGGCTATATTAAATTAGATAAATTTTTAGAAAACGCGGGGCAAGAGGTTAAAACCGCTATGATTGAATTGAAAAAAAACAACCCAACAGGCATAGTTTTAGATTTACGATACAATGGTGGAGGTATTTTGCAAGAAGCCGTAAAAATTGTAAACTTATTTGTAGCTAAAGATGTTGAAGTGGTTTTACAAAAAGGCAGAAATAAAGAAAAAACCATTGATTATAAAACCTATTTACAACCTGTTGATGCGCAAATACCGCTAGTAATTTTGGTAAATGGGCGGTCGGCATCGGCATCAGAAATTGTTGCGGGGGCTTTACAAGATTTGGATAGGGCTGTAATAATAGGCCAACAAAGTTTTGGTAAAGGGCTTGTACAGCAAACCTTTAACCTACCTTACAACAGTTTAGTAAAAATTACGGTAGCAAAATATTATACCCCATCGGGCAGGTGTATACAGGCTTTAGATTATGCGCACCGAGCCGATGATGGTGTGGTAAATAAATTTTCTGATTCGTTAAAAACTGAATTTAAAACTAAAAATGGCCGCTCGGTTTATGATGGTAGCGGCATATACCCTGATATTTTTATTCCGCGTTATAAATACCACCAAATTACTCAGGCTTTGTTAAGTAAGTATTTATTGTTTGATTTTGCTAACGATTTTGTTATTAAAAACCCACAAATTGCACTCGCTAAAGATTTTAATTTAACAGATGCTAACTATGCCAACTTGGTAGCTTTTTTAGCTAATAACGATTATAGCTACCAAAGCGAAACCGAAACATTTTTACAAAGTTTGCTTAAACAAACGGAAAAAGAAAAAACATATCCTAAAATTAAAATCGAATTTGAAACATTAAAAGCAAAAGTAGCTACCATTAAAAAAGACGATTTAAATCAATATAAGCCCGAAATTAAAAGGGTTTTAGAAAGTGAAATTGTACAACGTTATTATTACGAAAAAGGCAAAGTACAACAAGCTTTTCAGTACGATAAAGAATTGAAAGAGGCGATAAAAGTATTTGGAAACCCAGCCAATTATACAACTATTTTAAAAGGCGAAAGTACATTTAAGGTTATTGGTAAGCCGGGTAAAATGTTGGTGCAAGAAGATTAGAGGTAGTTTTTTAGATATTTTAATAGCTTAAAACAAGCCTCCTCTTTTCACCATCTTGCACAGTAACTTGCACAGTAATATCTACTTTAACACTTTCTTGAGGAAGTAAATCGGGTATTTTTTCGGGCCATTCAACAAAGCAATACGCCCCCGAGTAAAAATATTCTTCGTAACCTAAATCTAATGCTTCGGTTTGGCTTTTTAGTCGGTAAAAATCGAAATGGTAAATGGTATTTTGTTTATTTTGGTACTCGTTAACAATAGAAAAAGTAGGGCTAGCAGT
>JAYULE010000151.1:0-8834 GCA_043763845.1 Sphingobacteriales bacterium | reverse complement strand
CCGAATCTCCCCCTTCGGGGGTCGGGGGGATAGACAAATAAAAAAAGATACAGCGGACGGCGTGTTAAAACGCCCAAATCATAATCAAAACTATAATTAACAATGGTTTATTAATCGAACTCAGGTTCATAATATAAATTAAAATATGAACCAAAATCTTAAATGCGTTTGCCCTGCTTATTATGTTACTTAGATTCTACTAATAAATGCAATTTTTAAGTATTGGGCTTATTTGTGCATACCTTTTCTTAAATTACATTAGGGTTTAAGTGAAAAACCATTTTTTAACACCATATCTTCCATTTTAGGTTGGGAAGAGATTTAAAATAATCCTCTACGATTTTCGGGGAACCTTCACAAAACACTAATAATACATAAACTAAATTAATTCTGATAAATTTGATTATTTCAACATAGGCTTAAACCTCAACCCATATTAAGTCGCCCAAAAAACTTAATTCGCTGCTTCAACAAAAAAATCCCAATTATAATCCTACTAAACCCATAGAATTTTTTAATTTTACCTTTTAAAGTTGAAAAACCCTTACGTTTTTGAATTTTGAATTTTTACTTTTTAATTTATTGATGGATTATTTAGATCAACTAGAGGCAGAAGCAATTGCCATTTTAAGAGAAGTAGCGGGGCAATTTGAAAAACCGGCATTGTTATTTTCGGGAGGGAAAGATTCGATAACTTTAGTACGTTTGGCCGAAAAGGCTTTTCGCCCAGGCAAATTCCCATTTCCACTAGTGCATATTGATACTGGTCATAATTTCCCAGAAACCATAACTTTTAGAGACCAGCTGGCCGAAACTATTGGCGAAAAACTAATTATTGGTTTGGTGCAAGATTCGATAGATAATGGGACGGCCATAGAACAAAAAGGCAAAAACGCAAGTAGAAATGCCTTACAAACGGTAACCATATTAGAAACAATTGAAAAATATGGGTTTGATGCTTGCATTGGTGGTGCCCGCCGAGACGAAGAAAAAGCGAGGGCTAAAGAACGTATATTTTCGGTAAGAGACGAGTTTGGCCAATGGGACCCAAAACGCCAACGCCCTGAGTTGTGGAACACTTTTAACGGTAAAATACACAAAGGCGAAAATGTGCGTATTTTCCCTATTAGTAACTGGACAGAACTGGATGTTTGGAATTATATTAAACGAGAAAAAATTGCTTTGCCATCTATTTATTTTGCGCATAAGCGTGAAGTTGTTTTTAGAAACGGGCAATATATGGCTGCTGCCGATGCTTTACAAATAGATGAAGATGATGAGGTTAGTACCCGTATGGTACGTTTTAGAACCGTTGGCGATATGACTTGTACGGCGGCTGTAGAATCAGAAAAAACAGATATTGATGATATTATTTTAGAAATTAGCCAATCTAAAATTAGCGAACGTGGCGCAAGAATGGACGATAAGGTATCGGAAGCTGCAATGGAAGACCGAAAAAAAGGAGGATACTTTTAAATAATGGATATTTTAAAATTTTTAACTGCCGGCAGTGTCGATGATGGCAAAAGTACGTTAATAGGGCGTTTGTTATACGATACAGACTCGGTACTGGCCGACCAAATGGAGGCCATAAAAAACTCGAATCGAAAAAATGATGATGGAACGGTTGATTTAGCCATTTTAACCGATGGTTTAAAAGCCGAACGTGAGCAGGGCATTACTATTGATGTAGCTTACAAATATTTCCAAACCTATAAACGCAAATTTATAATTGCCGATACGCCTGGTCATATACAATACACACGTAATATGGTTACGGGCGCATCAAACGCCGATTTAGCCATTATTTTAATTGATGCCCGTAAAGGAGTTATTGAGCAAACTATTCGCCACTCGTACTTAGTAAGTTTATTGGCCTTAAAACATGTGGTTGTCTGTGTAAATAAAATGGATATGGTTGATTTTAGCCAAACTGTTTTTGAAGAAATAAAAGAGAACTATTTAAAACTGGCATCACAACTTAAACTTAGCGAAATTACATTTATACCTGTAAGTGCGCTTAAAGGCGATAATATTGTAAATATTTCGCTAAATATGCCTTGGTATAGCGGTAAAGTATTGTTAGAACATTTAGAAACTGTTGAAGTTGCCGAAAATAACCAAATGTTGCCAGCTCGTTTTCCGGTACAATGGGTAATTAGGCCTCAAACAGATGAACTTCACGACTACCGTGGCTATGCAGGCCGTGTGGCAAGTGGTACTTTTAAAGTTAACGATGAGATTACAGTTTATCCATCGGGTACAAAATCACAAATAACTAAAATTGAAGTTTTTGGTGGCGAGTTAAGCGAGGCTGAACAAGGCGCATCGGTTACTATACATTTGCAAGATAATTTAGATATTAGCCGTGGCGATTTATTAGCACTCAGCAAAACTGCCCCAACAGTTGCCAACCGTATTGAGGCAGATATTTGCTGGATGGATACCAAACCTTTAGATACCAGCATAATGTATTTAATACAACACCACAGCAAGGTTACCAAATGTAAAATAACCCATATTTTATATAAAGTAAACATTAACACTTTAGAAAAAATTAATACTCCCGATTTAGGCTTAAACGATATTGGCCGTGTAGAAATTAAAACCGCCGACGAACTGGCATTTGACCCTTACCAGTTAAACAAAAATAACGGTGGTGCAATAATTATAGATAGCCGTACCAATGTTACCGTAGGTGCGCTAATGTTACGGGCGGGGGTATAAAAGCATAAAGCTATAAGGTTTTTAAAACCTTATAGGTTTTTTCGAATATATTTTATAATGGTATAGCAACGAACATTTAAAAAAAATATAAAATGAAATTTTTCTACTTTGCTTTATTACTTATATTATTTAGTGGTTGTGCAAACCTAAATTCATTACAAGGTGGCAAAACATTACCGAAAGATACGTTTGAAATTACACCAATTGTTGGTTTGGGTACTTTTGAAGAAGCAGAAAATTTTTATGAAGATAGAAATGAATTTGTGGCAATACCAAACTGTGGATTAAGGGTAAAATACGGCTTTACCGATAAGATTGATGCTGGTATAACAGCAGACCTTTCAAGTAATTTTGGCTTAACCGGAAAATATCACGTTTTAGGGAAAAAGAATTCTAAATTTAATTCGAGTATTGGTTTTGATTTTGGGGCTAATTTAATTGTATTTTCCTATGGCACTCTTTTATACTATTATTCTGTTCCTTTATATTTTTCGTACGATTTTAAATCAACATTTAGCTTTTATCTAACGCCTAGGTATATAAATAATAGTGGGTACAGAATTATTTCAAGAACAAATAAAAATTCATCAAATGATATTAGTTTAAACAGGGCTACTATTTCTTATGGCGCATTGTTTGGGAAAAAGCATAAATTTGGTTTAGAAATTTCTAATAATTCCAAAAATTTATTAATTCCTACCCAAATTGCTTTTGGGTATAATATAAGATTTTAAACCCATTTGTTAGTTTTTTGTAGGTATGTGTCAGTACAGAAATTAGCAAACTCGCCATATTAGATAATGAAGTGGTTTTTTTAATCTTTTACAGATATAATTGTATATAAGGTTTTGTGAAAGATATTATTAGTATTGAATCCATTAATTTGCCCAAAACCTAAATAATAATAACCGCTTCATTACTAAACCCAATATTTTCGCCAAATTTAACGTAACCTAATTGGTTGGTAACTAGCTTAGTGTTTACAATTTTAAATTCTGCTACATTGCTGTGGTGATGACCATAAATCCAGTAATCAATCACATTATCCTCAATTATGTGGTTTAAGTTAGTTGCAAAAGCTTCGTTAATTTTACTATTTAAATACTGGGGTGGATAGTTTAAAAAAGTTGGGGAATGGTGGGTTATAACTATTGTTTTATTAATTGATTTCTTTTCTAACTCATACATTATAAATTGTTTGCTTTTTTGATGTAGCAAATTATAATCATCAATATTAAATAATCGGTTTTCGTATTTTATTAACCTAAAATCGGAAAGTGAACGTTGAATGGTAAAATGTTTAGCTTGAGAAATGTTAGACCACAAAGTGGTAAAAATTAAATTTATTTCCGAAATTTCTTTTAAACAATTGTTAACTAAAAAAACATTATCTCTGATTTTAAGGTCTAAAAACGCAGTATCATCAATTTTAGAATGATAATATTCGTGGTTACCAGGTATCCAAAATGTTGTTTTGAAGTTTTTAGAAATATAATCGAAAAAATCTTGATGTTGGTCAATGATATTAAAAGGCACAATATCGCCAGCTAAAATTAATACTTCGGCTTTTGGAAATATTGGGTTATTAATTATAAATTTTTTGTTGTCGGCAAATTCTAGATGCAAGTCGGAACAATACTGTATTTTCATTTTTTATTTATTTACCCCACCTTAACACACTCAATTACCACCTTTTGGTTAACATTATCGGTAGTGAAATATAAAAATTTACTATCCGAATTACCCATTTTAAATTTCTTTTTAATTTCTTCGGGCTCAAGGTTAAAATTACGGCAAACCACGCTGGCGTGGTGTTTTTTGTTTTCTTTTTCGAAAACCGAATAAGGGCTTACACTCTCAATTTTTAATATCCTACCCGGAAAATCGGGAATTAAAATAGTGGCAGTATAAATGTGGCTGTTTTGGTTTAGCTTGCCCACATCAAATAATTTGCTTACCATTTTAAATAAGCCAGCTTTTAAAATTGCGGCATCGGGTTCGTACAAATATTGTTTTATTTTACAGTAGGTTAGGGGCGTGTTTTTTTCATCATTTAGGTTTGCATTCACTAAAACAGTTGGTTTATTTGGCGATAAAAGCGCACAAACTACATCCGGCACACCCGTAAAACCTTTATCAATAACGTACAACAATTCTTTACATTCGTTTTTTAGGCTTACAACATGTATGGCCGATACGTTTTTAAGTTCGTTTAAACCAAACTTAATATCTAACATTGGTGCAGCTTTTACTACAATTCGATTAGCTTTTTGGAGGTAAAAATCTAAGTTTTGTGGTAAGTTAGGTTCGCAATCTGCAAATTTAAAAACTTTACTACCAGCAGCTCTTCGGCTAGGGTCTAGGTAAAGTGTATCAATTTTTTGCGAGTTTTTTTTGATAAATAGTAAGCTATCGCCAGTACAAAAATTAATATTTTTGCAACCCAACACCGTTAAATTATGTTTTGCAATTTCGGCAAGCTCGGTATCTAATTCGCAATGGGTAACCGTTTTTGCTTGCTGTGCAAAATAATAAGCATCAACACCAAAACCGCCCGAGGCATCAACCACGTTTTGGCCAGCAATAAGTGTAGCTTTGTAAGCAGCCGTAATTTGCGATGAGGTTTGCTCGATATTTATTTTATCGGGATAATAAATGCCCGAAGTATTAAACCAAAGTGGTAATTTTTTTTCGCAACGCTTACGGCAATCTATTTGTACCGCCAGTTCTTTAATGTTAACGGCAATAAAAGGCGTTTTTTTTAAAGCAATTTCGGCTGGGTTGGTATTAAGGTTTTTAATGATAAAACTTTGCACATCGGCATTTAAAATAGCACTGTTCATTACCTAAATTGTTTCTTTTACAACAATTTGAGCGGTTGTACGGCTCAATTGTTCCAATAAAATTTCTTTGCTTTCGATAACTTTTTTAAGTGCAGCATCGTTATAATGCCTTACCGTAATAAGCTGCAAATTTTGGTTATATTTTAAATTAAATTCGTTGTTTAAGCTTTGGTTTAAGGAGTTAAACTGTGGTTCATCAAAATCAAAACAGGCCGAAAAAGTTAATGCCGAAACCTGCATAGTGTTTACTTGAACGTTTAAATTGGCAAAAGCCACAAAAATATTTTTTAAGTGGTTTTGGTTTATAAACGATACATCTTTAGTACTTAACGAAATTAAAATTTGGTTATTTTTTACAATAATAATTGGTGTTTTAATCGGATTCTCGGTATTACAAATTTTTGTACCACTTTCGTGGGATGCCATAAACGGTTTCACAAACAGCGGTATATTTTTATTTTGCAGTGGTTTTAAAGTTTTTGGATGGATAACTTTTGCGCCGTAATAAGCCATTTCAGTAGCTTCGGCATAAGATAAGGTGTCAAATTTTACGGTATCGCTAAACAGTTTAGGGTCGGCATTTAAAACCCCTGCTACATCTTTCCAAATAATTACACTGCTTGCGTTTAGGCAATTGCCAAAAATAGCAGCGCTGTAATCGCTACCTTCACGCCCTAGGGTGGTGGTAAAGTTTTCGGTTGTGTTGCCAATAAACCCTTGTGTTACCGCCAACTCGTTTTTTAAAACGGCAGGTAAAGTTTGGTTAATTAAAGCTTGGGTTTTAGGCCAATTTATATTTGCGTTGCGGTAATTATTATCGGTTTGAAGGTAAGCTCGAGCATCAATCCATTTGTTTAAAATTCCCGAAATATTTAGGTAATTACTTAAAATACAACTGGCTATTAATTCGCCAAGCGATACCATTTGGTCGTAAATAAAATTATATTCGTCTTGTGGCTCGTCTTCTAAAATCCAATCTATTTCTACAAAAAAATTATTTACTTCGTTGTAAACTGGGTTTCTTTTATCGGTAAAAAGGGTTTCAATAATATTAAAATGATAAGCTTTAATATCATCTAGCAAAAGGCCACAATCCTCGATTTTAGCAAAATAACTTTGTGCTAAGTTTTCTAAGGCATTGGTAGTTTTTCCCATTGCCGAAACCACAATTAGGATATTATTTGGCTCATCGGCCACCAAAATTTTAGCAACGTTTTTTAACGCTTCGGCATCTTTAACCGATGCACCTCCAAATTTATAAACCTTCATTTTGTAAAGTTAAAAATCAAATTGGTTTAATTGTTTTTTGCTTAAACTACCGTTTAGCCAACCACCCTCAATACCCGAATTGTATTTGGCATAAAAATTTAAAGCTGGTTGGTTCCAATCTAAAACTTGCCAAACCATTGTTAAAAATCCTTTTTCTTTGGCTTCTTTTATGGTACGCTCAAACAGTAATTTTCCAATACCTTTGCCACGCATAGCTTCGGTTACAATAAAATCTTCGAGGTAAAGCGAGCGGCCTTTCCAGGTAGAATACCGCACATAAAACAGCGCAAAACCAACAACCGTACCGTTAACTTCGCCTACAAAGGCTTGCCAAACAGGTGATTGCCCAAATCCATCGGCCGTAAATTCTTTCAACGTTAGGGTAACTTCTTGCGGTGCTTTTTCGTACAAAGCCAGCTCGTTTACCAAAGTAAACATTGTTGGGCAGTCGGTTATTAGGGCTTCTCTAATTATAATTTCCATTATTTATTGTTCGGTTTTATCAGCTCGGTTACCAAAAATATGACTCCCAATCCTTACCATTGTTGAACCCTGTTCAATCGCTAGTTTATAATCAAACGACATACCCATTGATATTTCTTTAAAGCCCTCATCAGTTTTAAAAAAGCTTTCTTTAATACCTTTAAAAAAAGTTTTTAGTTCGTAAAACTCCTCTTTTAGTTGGCTTTCTTTATTAGTATTGGTGGCAATACCCATTAAACCCACAATATTTATGTTTTGCATTGCTGCATACTCGGCCAATGATAAAAGTTCTATCGCTTCATCAAAACCAAGTCCGTATTTTGTTTCTTCATCGGCAATATAAATTTGCAACAAACAATTTATTTTACGGTTATTTTTTGCACCTTCCTTGTTAATTTCTTTCAATAATTTCAAACTATCAACCGAGTGTATTAGCGTTATAAAATGGGCAATATATTTTACTTTATTTGTTTGCAAGTGGCCAATTAAATGCCATTCAATATCTTTTGGTAAAGTGTTGTATTTTTCTACCAGTTCTTGCACTTGGTTTTCGCCAAAAATGCGTTGGCCAGCTTGGTAGGCTTCTAGTAAATCACCGTTGGGTTTTGTTTTAGAAACAGCAATTAGCTTTACATTAATGTTATTTATTTCCGATTTAATATTTTTTATATTGTTGGCAATGCTCATTTAATATGTAATTTTAAAATTCTATTGCAAATTTACAAATCAAATTGGCTTATGTATTAAAGCTAATAAAATTATATTAATGAAATTTAACATGTTTTTAAACAGTATTAAAATTAAGTTTTATGTTTTGGGTTTAATGTTTGTGTGGGCCTGCAATGCCAATAAAACACCCAGTAATGTTATAGAACGCAACAAAATGGTAAACGTTTTGGCCGATATGCACCTTGCCGATGCGGTTTTAGCCAAAGTTGAAAACCAAGATACAATGTTAATGATGGCCAGCAGCAAGTATTATTTTATTTTTAAGAAACACCAAATAGACTCGGCAAAGTTTACCAACAGTTTAAAATATTACAATACTGAGCCCGATGAGTTTAAAAAAATGTACGCAAAGGTGGTAGATAGTTTGAATGCTAAAATCCCAAAAGAAAAAAAAGCCCAAAGAAAAGGAAAGAAAATTTTAAAGAAAAAAGTGGTTTTGGTTGAGTAAGATTTAAGATTATCGTTCAATTTCAATAATTTCACTGTGTCCAAAGTAATTATACCTCATTTTAATTTCCTGTTTCATATCTAATTCATATTTTTATAAATACTATCCTGCCTTTGTTCGCCCCTTTAGTCTATTTATTTCAATTGCAAAATTATAAAAGCACTTCCCTAATTTAAAACAAGGCAACTAAATTCTTTTCATTAGAAAAGGTCATTTTAGTACTTATCAACCCCCGCTAGTCGGGCTTTACGTTTCAAGTCCGCCCACCCCAATAATCCTTCGCACTTCGGGCTTTCCACTTCAATCCCGTTTAAAAACGCAGGATAGTGCAATAA
>JAYULE010000150.1:0-36984 GCA_043763845.1 Sphingobacteriales bacterium | reverse complement strand
AAGCACAAAAATTTTCGTGGGAAAAAACCGCATTGCAATTAAAGCTCCTAATCGAAGAAAAAATTTATTTACCTAAAAATAAACAATATGTATGATATTACTTGCTCAATTGTGTTATACAATACCCCAATTGATAAATTAGAAAAAGCCATAAGCAGTTTTTTAAACTGCTCATTAAAAACAAAACTTTACTTAATTGATAACTCACCTGTTGTTTTACAAAAACAATTTAATGAGCCAAATATTGAATATATACATACTGGCAAAAATTTAGGATATGGTGGGGGTAACAACATAGCAATTAAAAATGCTATGGGTTTGTCTAAATATCATTTAGTTTTAAATCCCGATGTAAGTTTTGATGAAAATACACTTGAGGGTATGTTTAATTTTATGGAAAAAAACGACGATATTGGCTTAAGTATGCCTAAAGTTTTTTACCAAAATAACGAAATTCAACATTTGTGTAAAAAGCTTCCTTCACCTGCCGATTTATTTTTAAGAAGATTTATTCCAGAAAAAATTAAAAATAAATTTAGAAACGTTTTAGACGAGTACGAACTAAAACATTTAGATTATAACGCAACCATGAAAGTACCCAACCTATCGGGTTGCTTTATGTTTATGCGTACCAGTGTTTTATCACAATCGGGTATGTTTGATGAAAGATATTTTTTATATTTAGAAGACACCGATTTATGCCGAAGAATTAACCAATTTGCACATACCGTTTATTACCCTTTCGAAAGTATTTATCATTGTTATAATAAAGAATCGTACCGTAACTCTAAATTATTGCTGTATCATTTAAATTCAACAATAAAATATTTTAACAAGTGGGGTTGGTTTTTTGACTCGCATAGAAATTTTGTAAATAAACCCTTAAAATATAGGAACAAAAAAACCTACATTAAAGAAGTAAGATTTATAAATACAAGTTTAAATACTAGTGCAAATATTCACGATTTAAGCTATTAACATTTGGTAAGAATGCAAAATAAAGGCGTTTCGGTTGTAATATGTTGCTATAATAGTAAAGCAAGGCTTTATAAAACATTAAAGGCTTTAGCCCATCAAATTATAGATAAAGAAATTAATGTAGAACTTATAATAGTTGATAATGCATCTACAGATGAAACAGCAATTTATGCAAAAGAAATATGGGAAAGTTTTAATTCGCCTTGGCTTTTAATAAGTACCTACAAAGCACAACCTGGTTTAGGTAATGCCCGTAAAAAAGGGATAGCTGAAGCAAATTATGCTTACGTTTTATTTTGTGATGATGACAATTGGCTTTCGCCCAACTATGTAACAGATGCTTACCATATATTAAATAACGATAGTACCATTGCAGCCTGTGGTGGTATTGGTTTGCCTGTTTTTGAAACCGAAAAACCATATTGGTTTGATGAATATGCCGAATCTTTTGCACTAGGTTCACAAGAAATTGTAAGAGAAAACGGTAAACTACTTTGTTTATACGGTGCTGGTTTGGTGTTTAAAAAAGAGGTTATAAACCAGTTAGACGTTAGTGGGTACACCCAATTTTTTAAAGATAGAGTGGGTAAAAAATTAAGCTCGTCGGGCGATATAGAATTAACAAATGCAATGGTTTTAATGGGTTACAAATTATATTATTCCGAGAATTTAAAGTTTTACCATTTTCTACCTAAAGAACGTTTAACATTTAACTACATTAAAAATCTTTTTATTGCAAACGGTACCGATGGCCCTATACGTAACCTTTATTACTCATATATTTGTACGGGTTTAATTCATAAGTTAATTAAAAACTGGTACTTTCACTTAATGTTAAGTATGTTTAGATTGGTAAAGTATTTTCTAATGCCACCAAAAAAACATGGCCGAAAAATTTATTTTTTGTGGAATAAAGCATATATAAAAGAATTGCTAGCCATAAAATGTAACTACAAAAGCATTTTAGCAAATATTAATAAGGTAACTACCATAAAAATTAATGCAAATAATATAAATAAAATTACATTAGCCGAAATGGTTTAGTGTTCAAAAAAGAATGAATAGTTTTTACATTGGTACCAAAATAGGCGATTCGGGTATTTGTAAATACACCAACGATTTTTTTGAATTGGTTTTAAAGCAAAAAAATTATACATTTTTAGATAGCTCGGGCGATTTTAACCATATAGTTTCGTTACTATCTTTTAACGATAATATCCATTTAGAAATAGGGCTGTTTCAAAAAAAAGAAATCAAGATTTTATTACATCTACTTAAATTAAACTACAAAAACATAACCATTACTCTACATGACCCTCCCCTATTTAAATTTCCGTTTTACGAATTTAAAAATCATTTTTTAAATAAAGTATCTAAATTTTTCGATCTCTATTTAAATAGTTTTAATGCCATAAATCCTTACCTTAATAACCTAAAGTACGTTTACGTATTATCGCAAAAAGGAGTAAACATTGTTAAAAATAAATACAATTTAAAAAATGTGTACTATTTACCTCATATTATAGACATTGATAAAATTGAATACAGTAAAACTACTAACAACAACTTTATTTACTTAGGTTTTATTGGGAAAAACAAAGGCATAGAATATTCATTGCAGTTACACCAAAATATTTTACAAACCCACCCCAATGTAAAATTTTACGTTGTTGGCAAAGCAATGGGTAACGAAGTTTCTTATTTTAATAAATTAAAAACTAAATACCATAAAAATATTGAATATCTGGGCTATTTAAGCGAAAACGAACTTGATAGAGTTTTTGATAATGCCACTTTTGCACCTTTGTTTTTTAACAGTTATAAATTTTACTATCCGTTTAGTGGCAGCATATTATTTGCTTTAAAAAAAGGTAAAATTGTACTCTCAAACTCTACCAATACCACTTTAGAATTGATCGAAAACGGCAAAAATGGATTTATATTTACCGGAAATTTGGCTGTTGATACCCAAAACTTGCTTCAAATTTTTGAAGATGCAACGAAGTTAGAGAACATAAAAAAAGAAATACCTGTTTTTTTAAACAATAAATTTAGTGCTACAGAAGTAAACCAATATTTTAAAAACTAACCATGCTTTTTTCGGTATTGATAGCCCATTATAATAATGCTAAGTATTTAGATGCAGCATTGCAAAGCGTTATTAGCCAAACTTACTCCAACTGGGAAATAATTTTAGTTGATGATGCATCAACCGATGAGGTAGCAAAAGTTTTGCAAAATTACAAAACAGATAACCGCATAAAAATTTACCAAAATGCCAAAAATTTTGGCTGTGGTTACACAAAAGGCAGGTGCGCAACATTAGCAACCGGAGAAATATTAGGGTTTTTAGACCCAGATGATGCACTACACCACAATGCTTTACAAACAATGGTTAAAGCGCATAATAGCAAAATTCAATGTAGCCTAATTCACAGTACTCACTATATTTGTAATGCGCTGCTTAAGGTAAACCGAGTTGCCGAATATCCAAGGGCTTTACCCATAGAAACTCCTTATCTTTTAGTTAGCGATGGCCGAATACACCATTTTGCAACTTTTAAGAAAAGTGCATATTTAAAAACCAATGGCTTGTGCCGAAATAATAAAAAAGCTGTTGACCAAGATTTGTATTATTTATTAGAAGAAGTTGGCGAAATTTTGTTTATAAACCAGCCTTTATATTATTACCGCATACACCAGGGCGGAATATCTACTACGGGCAACGAAGCTGAAACAACTAAATGGCATTATGCTATTATAGAAAAAGCCTGCCTACGCCGCATAAAAAAATTAAAATTATCAAAACAAGCCAATGCCCACAATTTGATAAAAATGTATAACACCAGGCTCTGTAAAATAAGAATTTTTAAAAGCTTCAGAAATAAAGCCTGGCTCAATTTTATCTATAATTTAATTAAATTCCCTTTTGTGGGCGGGGCACAAAACTTAGTAAGCTACGTTAAAAAACTGCCTGTAGAAGGTGCGACTTTAATTAAAAAATCGTTTGTAGTTGACCATAAAATTAAAGTTGATTAGTAAAGAATCTAATTTTTCTAATTTGGCGTAAAAACATTAACGTAAAAGGTTTCCAAAACCTTATAGGTTTTCTATTTCAGATTATACACCCTCAAATTAACCTAAAAATCACATTTTCTTATACACTCGCACATAATCTACAATTAGCTGCTGCGGTAAACTATTTACATTTAACTGCCCCGCTGATAAAGCATTAACACCTAAACTTAAAACTATAAATTCTGGTTTTTTAGATATGTGATGGTTACCTGTGTACGTTATTACACCATCCACGAAAGTGGTATAGCTGTTTTCCGTCCACTCTAAACCAATGGTATGAAACCCATCGGTTGTTTGCCCTAATTTGCCCCAAACTGGCCCTGCAACCTTATGGTTTGCGGCACTGTAACCACCCCAATGTAAAGTATGAGAAACGCTACCCGTATTTGCATTTGGTATGTATTCAAAAATATCTATTTCGGCACCATCAGTTTCGGGTGTACCTATTGGGTTATTTATTAGTGGCGATTGAAGCCAAAACCCCGAAAGTGTGCCGGCTGCTTGATTAAACTTTACCCTGCATTCGAAATAACCGTACGTGGTTTTAAAAATATTTTCCGTAGAAATCATCCCCGTAAAAATACTATCGTTTTTAAGATACGTTTCAATAACCAATTGCCCTTTACCATTAAGTGTAGATGCATTTTGGGTAATATAAGCCTCGTCTCGTTTACCTAAACCACGGTGATTCCATTTGGTTAAATCTAATTGTTTAGCATCAAATTCATCAAACCAAAGCAGTTTATAGCCCTTAACGGGGATGTTAGGTTGCTTATAAAAAGAGTAATAAAAAAGTGAAAAAAGTAGGATTAAGGAGTGTAACATGTTTTTGAAGGCAAAATAACAAAACTGTATTAAAAAAATAAGTATAAATCGTTAAGTTTTCCCCCTAACTTAATTCTCCGCTTTAATACTTTTTATAATTTTTCGAAGAATTGTATCATTTATAGAATCAAGGTCGGCTTTATCGTAAATAGTTAATAGGTATACCTCTTTATTTTCTGTAACAACATAAGTTATAATTCTTGCTCCGCCACTCTTACCAGAGCCCTTGCTTTTTATAGCAATTCTTATTTTAAAGGTATTGTTTCCAAGAGATGTACCTGAAGTAGGATTAGTTTGTAAAATTTCCCCAAGTTCAATCAATTCTTTTTTCAGAGATGGGTATTTTTTTATTAAGGTTTTGCCTCTTTCTTAAATTTATCAATAGGTATAACACTAAAGTTCATTAAGAAACTCGTTTAATGTTTGCTTTTTAGCTTTTGATTTTTTTAATTGTGTAACCTCTTCAAAAGCCTCTTTTAGGTCTGTTTTTATTTTAAAAGTCTGTTCGTATGTATTAAGCTTAGTCAATAATTTTTCCCAATCTGTTAATGAAACCTGTACAGATTTGGTTTTACCAGTGCTATCACTAACATATTGAAGTGCAATTTTCATAATTCAAATTTAGGCTTTTTATTAAAATAAGTTGCGAATTTTAAACGAAAATAACATATGATAAACAAGAGTTAGTATTGAATTGAAATTCTTATTGTAGATTGTTTTTGGTGAGAAAACAAAAATAAGTGATAAATAATTCAATGTTTTTTTAATGATACGATTGCACTAAAACATCGGTAGGTATATTTAACCAGTTGTGTAGTTGACGTATCATTTCTAATGACAATTTTCTTTTTCGGTTTAAAATTTCACTTGCCCTACTTTTAAATCCTAAAATTTTTGCTAAATCGGTTTGGTTATACCCCATTTGTTCCATTCTAAATTTTATAGCTTCAATAGGGTCCGGCAAACCAACAGGGTAATTTTCATTTTCATATTTATCAATTAAAAGGCCTAAAAGCTCTAATTCATCGCCTTCTATTGTACCTATTTTTGCATCAAAAACTATTTCAAGCCTTTTTAAAGCCTTATTATAATCGCTTTCTGTTTTTATAATATTTATGTTCATCGTTTAAATTAAGTTTGCATTAATTTTATCATATTCTTTGTGGGTACCAATAAATCTTATCCAAACCATTTGGTAATCATAACTTATTTTTACTACCAATCTGTAATTGTTTCCTTTTATATTAAAAATTACTCGGTTATTATTTAAAATACTTGCGCTGGCATACTCTTGCTTAATTTGATTAGGGTTTCGCCATTCGGCATTTTCGGCCTCCCTAAACCACGCTTTTAATTGTTGTTCACAATCTTGGTGGTTTAGCCAAAAATCTCTCAATATTTTTTTTGCAATTACTCTCAAAACTTTCTTTACAAAAGTAACTATTTTTTACCAATATGGGAACATATATACATTTTATAAATTCATTCTCTGTGGTTATACTATCTAAAAATATATTTTTGTTGAGTTACCAATCATCGGTAAAAAAATCAAAAAAACCCTTTTATTTTCCTAATCACATCGCCAATTTGTTTTCCAAGCAAGTATTCTTTAGAGTTCATTAATTCGGCCACTTTGGTTTCCAACTGTTTTAGAGTGTCGTACATTGCAACAGGGTCTTCATACGTTTTCACATATTCCTCATGTAATTCTATAAAATAAGTATCTTTATTACGCTGAAAATGACTAGTTCCTTTTTCATTAAAAACACAAATAACGGTATCAATATATTTTTTAGTGATTGTTGCATCTCTAAAGCATCTAATATTCATGTTAAAATCAGCATAAATAGGATATTTTAAATCATAATTCCCTAATTTTTCAAAAATTTGCTTCGAATAAAATATAGATTGATGACAAATATTTTCTTGACTTTTAATTAGCTTTAAATAAGTTTTTTCTTCACCAACCTTTTTTCTGTTGTATTTGAACAAAACATTACTATAAATAAAATGGGTTGTGTTATAACAATCTAATGAAAATAAATTATGTAAAATATCTTTGTCGTAGAATACATCATCGCTACCCATAAAATATAAATAATTTCCCTGTGCCCAAGCAATACCTTTATTCATGGCATCATAAATTCCTTTATCAGGCTCGCTTATATATTTTATAAAACTGTATTTATTTGCATATTGCTCAACAATATTAATAGTTTTATCGCTAGAATTTCCATCAATAATTAAGCATTCAATAGCGGTTACATTTTGTTCAACAATGCTTTCTAAAGTTTCTGAAATTGTTTTTTCGGAATTGTAAGTAGGAATAATGATAGATAATTTTAAGGTATTCATTACTTATTTTTTGTTAATATTAGCTTTAAGCAGGATAAAAAATGGTTGATTTTAAAATATTTATTTACCGAATACTTAATTAAATATTTTAAAGTAGTTAGTTTATAATATTTAAAATTAAGCAACTCTGTAATAAATAATTTCATACAGGCCCAATGTTGCAATACTAATTCTTGTTTGGTAAGTTTATTAACTGATTTGGGAAGATGCGCTTTCCATTTATCGCTTAGTTTAATAGTACTTAGTAACCAATCTTTATTAAAACTACCGCTAGAGTAATGATGAATTAAAATATCAAAAACTACAGCCACATTATATTTTGCACCTATTTGTAGCGAAAAATCCATATCGTACCCATGAAAACCTTTAAAAGTTTCGGCATCAAATTTAAATTCATTAAAAACATCTCGCCTAACGCAAAGCCATACACCATCTAAAGCAACAACGTTTTTTATTGAAGAAGTATCTTGTGGGGAATGAGTTTTTAAAATTTTTTCGGCACTTTTCGTTTTGTCTTTATGGTATTGAACAATATTAATTTCACTATTAAATATCACAGGCGACCAGCTCCAAGGAACCAATGATTTAGAAGAACCACCAGCAACACCAATTATACCAATTTGGTTATCAGCTAAATGATTTTGCACTAATAAACCCCAATTATTTGTTTCAAAAGCTACATCCTCATGCACAAAACAATATATGTTTCCTTTTGCTAAAGCAGCACCTTTATTGTAAGCATTACAAATACCATATTTATTATCCGCATTATTTATACTTACAATTTCAAAATCAACACCAATAGTTTTTGAAATATTTGATGATACTTTATCTAAGTGTTGCTGATTAATTGAGCAAATGATTACGGATATCATATTTAAATAGTGAACTATTATGCAAAAACAACTAAATTAAAAATGTTAGGTTATTAGCGTATTAATGTGGTAAATTATTAATAATAGCAAAATGCAACACTATTTTTGAATGCAAAAAACATTTGTAGCCATGTCAAATTTTTCGCAAATCAGTAATTGATCAATAAAAGGTTTGTTTTTTTCACTTGATTCCTTAAGATAATAGTCAAAACCGTTTTCTGATACCAATGCTAATAGTTCGTGTAAAGTTTGATTTTTATTTGCATCATTATGGTATTCAAAAAATATTTTTTTTGCTTTTTTTAAACCAACGCCACAATATTTTAACACTTCTACTTCCGCACCCTCAATATCAATCTTCAATAAATCTACTTCCTCAATTAAATAATTTAGTAAAGGTACGGCTTCAATTATTGTGGGTGCTTGATTTAAATATTGGTTATTAACCCTGCCTCCCATACCTCCATCGCTAAAAAACTCTAAATTTTCACTATTTACCCAAACAGCTTTTTGTAAAAGTTCAACATTCTTTAACTCAAAGTTTTCTACATTTTCTTTTAAAATATCGAAAATTCCTTTTTCGGGTTCAAAAGCAATAATTTGATGATTAGGATATTTTAAAGCAAAATAAACAACACTTAAGCCCATATTTGCACCACAATCTATAATCTTATTTGCAGTACCAGAGGGTATAAATTCATATATACCATCAATGAAAATTTCCTTATAAGTAATTAAAAATGATGGCCCGTCATGAAATTTAAAAGGTTTTCCTAATAAATTCGAGGTGCCAATTTCATAACGATTCATGTTTAATAATCTAGTTACTTCTAAATCAAAAATCGGATCAAATTTTACCTTAAAATTTGTGTTGGGTTTTGGCTTTTTAAAGGAAAATTTAAATGGCATAATTAGTTTTTATTGCAAGAACGTATTAAAAAATTATTATAATTTAAATTTTAAACTATGAAACTCTAAAATTTAATATTTTACAAAATTAGATTTGTAGATGAACTTATTGTAAATTGAATATTAAATTAATCTCATTTTTAAGACTTTAAAATATAAATTAAAATCTTGACCTTCATTTCAAAATGGGAGTTTTACAGGAATCATAAAAAATAAGAACTAGGGTATATACAATGATTTAGTTGATTATAATACTTTAACCAATATCATTTTTTTTTGATAAGATGATTGCTAAGCGCAATTATACTATTATGTTAACTTTAACATATTGGTAACACTTTATTTATTTAAAATCTATTTAAGTGTTTTAAGTTTACCTAATCTTATAATCATGATTTCAATAATAATTTGTAGCCGTAACCAAACTCTATTAAACACAGTTACCGAAAGTATAAAAAATACCATTGGCGTACCTTACGAAATTATAGCCATAGATAATAGCGAAGGTAAATATGGTATTTGCAAAGCATATAATTTAGGAGCAGCTAACGCAAAATTTGATATTTTTTGCTTTATGCATGAGGATATTACTTTTGAAACTCAAAATTGGGGGCAAAATGTGGTAAATCATTTAAAAGATGAACGTGTTGGGTTAATAGGGATTGCAGGTGTTGATCCTATGGGAATAGTGCCAGTTTTTGTATATAAAAGCGTTGGGAAAGCTGAATATAATTACATCCAATCTGGCCTTGAAAATAGTCAAAGCGTTCATCAATATCTTACAATAAATAAATACGATACTTCAAAAATAAAACCCGTATCAGTTATTGATGGTGTTTGGATGTGCAGCACCCGTAAAGTTTATAGTCAATTTAAATTCGATGAGGTTATATTCGACCGTTTTCACGGATATGATCTTGACATATCATTGCAAATACAAACAAAGTATAAGGTATGTGTAGTTTTTGATGTTCTTTTAAATCACTTATCACCTGGAAAAGATGATAAAATTTATTTTGACCAGATTCTAAAGCTATGCCATAAATGGAAAGCTATATTTCCAGTGTCTTTTAGGAAATTATCAAAAGAAGATTTAACAGAATATCATTGGTTATGCATGGATGATTTTTTTAGAAAAATAACAAGTTTTAATTATAGCCTATCTTTTATATTAAAATATTATTTTATTTTTTCATTCAATAAATATTTTAAGCCCAAACAATTTATTTTATTATTCGTAAAAATTATAGGAAAACGGTATTTCAAATTAAAATTTTCACGCTAAATCATGATTTCAATATTAATTTGTAGCCGAGATAAAACTTTATTAAACTACATATCTGAAAATGTAAAAAATACCATTGGCGTACCTTACGAAATTATAGCTATTGATAATAGCGAAGGAAAATATGGGATTTGCAAAGCTTATAATTTAGGAGCAAAACAGGCTAAATACAATATTTTTTGTTTTATACATGAGGATATTACATTTGAAACTCAAAATTGGGGCGCAAATATAGTAAATCATTTAAAAGATGAAAGTGTGGGGTTAATTGGTGTGGTGGGTGCAGACCCGATGTATAAAATGCCATGTACTTTTGCTCAAAATTTACTAAAGTCGGAAGCAAATATTATAGTTTACTCTAACGACCAAAAGCATATTAATCATATTAAAACTATTAAAAAAGACGACAATTCAATTATAAAACAAGTTACTGGAATTGATGGTGTATTTATGTGTACAAGAAGAGATGTTTACCAAAAATGCCAATTTGATGAAGCAACACTAAAAGGGTTTCATGCCTATGATGCCGATTTTTCTCTCCAAATTTTACAGAAATACAAAGTATGTGTAGTTTTTGATGTTTTAATACAGCATTTCTCATCAGGCCATGCCGATAAAAATTTTATGGATAGTTATTTGAAATTATGTTTTAAGTGGAAAAGTAAATTACCTATATCATACCAAAAATACCTAAAACAAGAAATGGTAGATGGTCACTGGAAAGTTATGGAAGTTTTTATTACTAAATTATTCGAACTTAATTATAGTAATGGGTTTATACTAAAACAATATTTTTACTTTTCTTTTAATAATTTTTTTAGGGTTAAGCCATTTTTATCAATTTTTAAAAGCATGTTACTACTAAAATTTTATTCAAGATTAAAAGGTTTTATAATGTTAATATAATCATTAAAAATTGAATCAAAAAAACAAGAATCATTTGAATTTAACTGAAACAAAATGCAATCTTTTAAAACACCTATATTATTTTTAATATTTAATAGACCAGATAATACAAAGAAAGTATTTGAGGCTATTGCTTTGGCAAAGCCCGAGAGATTATATATAGCCGCTGATGGGCCACGCCCAAATAATACTGATGATGAAGCAATATGTGTAGAAACTAGAAAAATAATTGAGCATATTAATTGGCCCTGTACTCTGCATACTTTATTTAGAAAAGAAAACTTAGGTTCTAGATATGCATGCACTACTGCATTAGATTGGTTTTTTGAACAAGAAGAAGAAGGAATTATTTTAGAAGATGATTGTGTACCTGGGTTAGATTTTTTTAATTTTTGCGCACAACTTTTAGAAAAATACCGCCACGACCCACGTATAATGCATATTGGAGGTACTAACCTACAATTTGGCAATAAACGTGGCAATGCTAGTTATTATTTTTCGAGCATACCTGCCGTTTGGGGTTGGGCTAGTTGGCGCAGGGTTTGGAAAAACTACGACCCTGAAATGTCAAAATTTGAACAATTTGAAGAAGAAAACCAAATGATAAATGTTTTTCCAGATAAACGAATTGCAGATTGGGTAAGTGTTATGGCTCGTATGATTTATGAAAAAAAAATAATTACTTGGGATTATCCTTTGGCATTTCATATTGGTATTAACAATGGCTTATGTATTGTGCCAAATGTAAATTTGGTTACCAATATTGGCTTTGGCAATCAATCTACCCATACCAAAGATAGCTCACATGCTCACGCAAATATTCCTGTACAAATCATTGAAGAACCTTTAATTCATCCAAAATTTTTTATTCCACATAAACACGCCGACTTTTATCAACTCAATTTAACAATTAATGATGTAAAATCTAATGAAGTAAACAAGGTAAAAAAGGAATATAAAATAAGCATATTTCAAAAAATTATCAATAAAATTAAAGCTGTGATAAAAAAATCACTATCAAAAATAGCCTATTAATAAATTTAAGAATTTATGATAATAAACTCATTAGATGGTAGATTAGGCAATCAATTATTTCAATATTCTTTCGCACTATGTTTAAGTAAAAAATTAAGGTGTATTTATATTATTGATGAAAAAACAACCAATGATGCTGTAAAAAAATATTTCGACGTTATTTCTTTTACCGATATTAATTTTGTTAGAAAAATTTTAATTTTAATAAAATATTTAATAAAATTTAAAGAAATTAAACAAGATGTTTTTGAAGCTAACGATGAAACCCTTAAGTTAGTAAAGAAGTACTCGCACTACTACGGGTGTTTTCAATCAACTGATTTCTTTTTTAAAAATAAATTATGGTTAAAACAAAAATATAAAGTAAAACAGAAATACGTTAATGAATTTAAGCTGAAATATAATAATCTTTTTAAAAACAAAATCTTAGTAATACATTACAGAATAGGAGATTTTAAAATTTTTGGTGGTGAAGAAACAGGCGGTGTAAATTTATGTTTGCCTGATGTTTACTATAAAAATGCTTTAAATCTTATAGAAAATAAAGAAGATTACGAAGTAATTATAGTTACGGATGATATTGAAGGTGCAAAAGATAAATTGCCAGAAATAAAAAACAAAACTATAATTTCTGATTCGGAAATAAATGATTTTCAATTGTTAATGCAAGCCGATATACTTATAATTTCTAACAGTACTTTTGCTTGGTGGGGAGCATATTTAAACCATAAAAATGCAAAAGTATTTGCACCTAAGTATTGGTTGGGGTTTAAAATTAAAAAAGAATTTCCTTTTAATATTATTCCTAATAACTTTATAAAAGTTTCATTTGATTGTTGATCAAATTTTTAAACGTATTTCTTTGCTGCTATTTTTGATAAACTTTGTACTTATATTTCTCTTTTTCGTTTAATGATGTGTCTTCGTAAGACCAAGTAATTTGATTCAAATCGGCGGCTTTATTGGCTATATAAAACTCGGGATGTATTATTGAGGCTTCTATTTCAACCTTAGCTATATTGCCAACAACAGATTCTAATTGATTATCTCCTATTTTTTTCACACCAATATTTCCTACTAAATTAACATTGGGTACAATACAAAGGCCATTGTTAATAGCTATGGCAAAACCTAAGTGGTGGTCCCAAGTCATATTTTTATCTTCATAAGTTAATCTTAAATGATGTTTTAAATCATCAATAATAACGCTGTCAAAAAATATATTTTCAATCATTCCCTCCGCTTCAAACTCTGGGAATAGTTCCATTTTAGAATCGTATTTTTCCCATACCCTGCGCCAACTTGCCCAACCCCATATAGATGGAAAATTAGAATAATAATAAGATGCACTACCAATTTTATTACCAAATTGTTGGTTGGTACCCGATATGTGCATAATGCGAGGGTCGTGGCGGTGGTAGGCTAATAACTCTGTACAAAATCTAAAAAAGCTTCGGTTGGGTAAGCAATCTTCTTCTAGTAAAATACCTTCCTCTTCATTTTCGAAAAACCAAGTTATACCCGCCATCATGGCGTAACGAGTTCCTAAATTTTTATCCTGAAAAAGCGTATTTACTTCGCAGTTCCAATCCACTTCTTTTAAAGCTAAAGTTCTACTTTCATTAACTAAATCGGCTTCCCCGGGTTTGTCATGTCTGGCACAATCCGATGATATATAAAGTTTCTTAGGTTTGGCTTCTCTAATTTGCGCCAACAAGTCAACCACCATGTTAGGGCGGTTAAATAAGTGAATGAGGACGGGGGCGCATGGTTGGTTATCCATAAATTTGTTATGAAAATTTTAAGGTTGTAACAAACTGTACATCCAAGCGGATGTGAAGTTTATAGTATTTTTTAATAAGATAGGATCATTGTTGGCACCATGACCTTTTCCAAGATATAAAATTATTGGAGGAGTAAAAATACCTAACTGTGAAAAACGTTGATGAATTTTAGGTCCACTATCAAATTTAAATTTTGGATATAATCTCATAGACATTAGTGGTACGCCCACAGAATCTTTGTAATATTGATCTTCTGATCCATAAGAACTTATCATGGGGGGGTCGCCAGCATCAATATAATTTTTATCAAATATTGCACCTTCAACGTTTATTACTCCTTTAACTTTTAAATTATAATCAGGGTAATCGTAAATACCTGTTCCATCTAATGCCCCCCATAAAGAAGAAAAGCCATTTCCTATTTCAGATTGATCTAAGTAAATTGTATGTACTGCAGTACCTGCACCAGCTGAACCACCGCCAATAAATATTTTATTAACATTAATTTTGCCAGTTATTGCATTTTTTTTAACAAACCTTAACATTGCCCTTGCGTCTTGACTTGCTCTATAAACAGCTTCATAAAACTTAAATGAAGAATCAGATGGAGATTGGCCCCTTCTAAAATCTTTACCAGTACGGTAAGAAGGAGAGATAACCACATAGCCTCTTTTAGCATAAGCTAAACATATACTTCTTTGGCCTTTTCTAGTACCACTACCGTAATTAGGCGGGGGTAAGGTTATATTTGGTGTCAATCTATCCCAAGCACCACCATGCATGAAAATTAAACAAGCCCTTGATGTGGCCGTATCGCCAGCAGGCATATACACATCTAATTTTAATTCTTCAACCTTATCAAAATTTGGTGCATTCCTATAAAAAATATTTGGGAAGCTATCCACGTTTGCAAAAACAGAATCTCGGTAACGTAAAGGAGTATTAGAGGCTGTTGTTATTAGATTTTTGCTGGTTTCCTTATCTAAAGCATCTGGTTTTTTGCAAGATATTATGGCTGTAATAAAGCAAATAATTAGTAATAATGGGGTTAATTTAGTTTTCATATTTGTGGAGTCTAAGTTTTTGTAATAGTACAATTAACCTGCTACTTTGCAATTAATAAGAGGTTATATTTAGGTTAAATTTTAATTTGACGGATTATGATGTTGGTAGCAATATTTATTGACTACGAAATTTGAATAATATTTTAATAAATTATTTCTATTTTTGAAATTTGAGTAGAGACCTGCTAAATAATAAATATATGCTTAGTATTTACCCATCACATCCACAATATATTTTCAATATTTGGCTTTCTTAAAATACACCTTATGGAAATAAAATCAATAGTGCAGGAAATTAACCGCTTACCCCTTACAAAACGTTTTTGGGTAATGGAACAAACTTTAAAATCTATTAAAAAAGAGGAATTAAGTCAAAAAATTGTTACCGATTTTGACGGTGAAAAAATAATATCTTTGTATGCGCCTACCGTAAGTGAAAAATCTTTGGCAAAAGATTGGCTTTCTACTGAAGATAACCGTTGGGATAAAATATTATAACAAAATGTACAAACAGGCTGATATTGTTGTAGTTAAATTTCCATTTACAGATGGTTCTGAATTCAAGAAACGTCCTGCATTGGTGGTATCAAACGCTATTGTAAATAATACGGGCGATTACCTACTGGTGCAAATTACCTCCAAAACTAATAATGATGGTCTAAGCATACCCATTGAGGAGGCAGATAGCCTACATGTGCTCCCACTTAAAAGTTATTTGAGAGCGCATAAAATATTTACCGTACATAAAAGCCTAATCCTCTATAAAATTACCGAGGTTAAACCCGATTTTTTGACATTGGTTGTGAGTAGGATTTTTGCATTATTTGCGCATTAAGCAGGTAAAATTAGTACGAATTGGGTTAATGTTACTTTCATATTTATAATTTTAAATTTTTACCATGACACAACTAACCTATTATTTTTCAGTTAATAAAAAGTTATACTTAGGTAAATTTATTGAATTGAAACTAACAAAATACAGGCTTAACAAGTTTAACTTTTTTATCAATATTCATTAACCATAAATCTATTTCAAATTTAGTACACTATCAACAAATAATGTGAATTTTTTACCTCCTTTAAAATTCAAATGATGATCGTCTGCATAATCATATACATTTAGAAATTTTAATTTAGAGCCATCAGATAAATCAAAATTTCGGATATTATTTTCAATTAAATATCTGTTTAACAATAAATTTGTTTCTTTTTTAGCTTTTTCGGGTATTTTAGAATAATAAGTTTTATAAAATGGAGGTGAAATAAATATTAATTTAATTCGCTTATTTCTGCAAATTTCAACAACTTCATCAATATACTTTACGGATTTTTGAAACTGTTTTTCGTCATTGAGTTTGTGAACCATCACAAAACTTTTGTCAATTTCTGTTGTGTCATACTTTAAATCAAAAAATCTTCCATCTACAACAGTATTAGTTTTACCATAATTGCTAATTATTTGTTTTTTTGAAATAATTAACTTGTAAAAAATTGAAGAATAAAATTGAAAATCACTAAATAGAAATGAGTGATTTTTGTAAGAATAAGGATCTACTTTATGCCTTATACCATATAAATTGGAATACATATAAGCAATTCTAGTATTCATTTTAAAATCGTTGTATAATCTATGAGGTGCAATTTCAAAAACCAACACTTTTAGTTTAGGCATTTCATTTATATACTTTTTAAGTAAATAATAATCTATGGGTATGGTTTGCCCGGGTCCTGCTAAATTAATGGAAGCTTTGTTTGTATACTCAGGATAAATGCTTTCACCAACTTGAGAACTACCAAGAAACAACACTTCAATATTTTCTAAATTTTTTTCTGCATAATCTCTTTTCTTAGTAAACATTGTTTGTGTTCTTAAATAATACTCAACAAATACAATAATCACAATTATTGGTAGGGAAAATAACATTAATCGGATTGTAAATTTATTCATATCCTAAAATTGAAAATAAATAAATTCGGCATCTGAAGATCCCGAGTACCAAAAAACAGCAATAATTATAGCGTAGTAAAATGCCCATCGCAAAGGTTTGGGTATTTTAACAGATATGTTTTCGATAGCATAATTCTGCTCTCGGCCAAGCCATTCTATAACTAAAAACAATGTAATTATTAAGAAAATATTGGTAGGTCTTACGGAAGGTATTGATATTAATGATTTTGAAAAAATTGCTTGAATGTGCTTCATTGCTACTACAACATTTTCTGATCGGAAGAAAATCCAAGCAAAAACGGTTAATAAAAATGTAGAAGTTATGGCCAAAAATTCTTTAAAATTAGGTAGGTATTTGCCTTTGGCAACAATTTCTAAGTGGTTTCTGTTGGTTTTTAAAATTATGGAAGGCATAATGTATAGGGCATGTAACAATCCCCATATAATAAAAGTAAAGTTTGCGCCATGCCAAAATCCACTTACTAAAAATATTATAAATGTATTTCTAATTGTGAGCAGCATGCCCCCTTTACTACCTCCTAAGGGTATATATAAATAATCTCTAAACCAGGTAGATAAAGATATGTGCCAACGTCTCCAAAACTCGGCAATATCTCGGGAGAAATAAGGGTATGAAAAGTTTTTTAATAGTTCGATACCAAACAGCCTTGCTGCACCCAAGGCAATATCCGAATAGCCCGAAAAATCGCCATAAATTTGAAAGGCAAACAATATACCGCCTACCAAAATTGTGTTTCCCGATAATTGTGTTGGGCTATTAAAAATGGCGTTTACATGTATAGCGCATTGGTCGGCAATTATAATTTTTTTAAATAAGCCCCATAAAATTTGCCTTAAACCATCAACAGCTTTACTATAATTAAATACACGTTGTTTTGTTATTTGCGGCAGCAAGTGTGTTGCTCGTTCAATAGGGCCTGCAACTAAAAGTGGAAAAAAACTTACAAAAACAGCGTAGTCAACAAAATTTCGTTCTGCTTTTATTTTATTTTTATAAATATCTATAACATAAGAAAGACCGTGAAAGGTGTAAAATGAAATACCAATAGGCAAAATTAGTTTTAAAGTCCAAGGGGTCGGCTTTTAAACCAAAACTAGAAATAGCAGAAGCAAAAGACTCGGCAAAAAAATTATAATATTTAAAAACACCTAAAAAACCGAGGTTGATGCTTATACTTAGCCAAAACCAAAATTTTTTAAGTTTATTATTTGACGCTTCTTGCATTTTTAAACCTGTAAAATAATCGAGCAGAGTTGAAAAAATAAGGAGAAAAAGAAACCGCCAATCCCAACAGGCATAAAAAAAATAGCTGGAGGCTATCAATAAAAAGTTTTGAAGTTTTAAATTTTTATGGGTTACAAACCAATATAAAATAAAAACTATGGGTAAAAAAACAGCAAAACTAAATGAATTGAATAGCATTTTAGTATATGTTATTTAATAACTATTGGGTTAAATTACCATTTTTAGTAAACCAAAAGCAACCGCACCCCCAACCTTGTTTGTCGGTAAGCTCTTTAGGGGGATTAACAATGTAGCCCACATGTTCATAAGCATCGGGAACTAAAACAAATTCCTTAAGCTTTAATGTTGAAAATTGATTTAAAATATATTGGTACGAATACACACGGTGAGCATTAAATGCAACTTTTGGTTTTCCAATAGGTACTACAAAAAGCAAACTCCCACCAATGGCTAATACTCTAGCCAGTTCTTTCATTGCTTTTAAATCTCCTTCAACATCCATTGGGTCGCCATACCGCCCAAGGCCAATATGCTCAACAGTGTGCATACACGATAAACTTTCAACAGAATTAGACTCGAAATGTAAATTTGTTAAATCGGTTTTGCCAGTTAAATAATTACTTAAATGAACATTTGCAGGTCTGTAATCATAAAACTCAACAGGAATAAAAGCCGAAACTAAAGTGCCAAAATATATTATAGAAGATATATCAATATGTTTAGCGGGTTTTGTACTTGCCAATACCCTAGCAGCCCATGCGGGGTGGTATGTATAATGTGGCTCAAATGCAGTAGTTTCGGTATTATCATCTAAACAAGGTTGAGTAGTAAAAACCGTTTCGTTGGGTAACTGATTTTTAAATTCTTGGAATTGACATTGAAAATTTTTTAACTTAATCTGTTGTATCCTATCTTGTTTAAGAAACCTATTTGTTCTTTTTAAAAGTTTTATAATACTACCAATCATTTAGTTTTATTTTTTTGCTATTATACCAATACGTTAATACTAAATGATTAATCAAAAGTTATATTTAGGTTAATTGTGTATTATTTAGCCTTGACCCAACTTATCAAAACATACTTCCCCATAGAAAAAAACCTTCTAAACCTAAAATACTTGGTAAACGAGTAATTAAAATAGCTTTTAATAATAATGAGCAAAGGGTATTTAAGTTCGAAAAGTTTTTGTAAAAATATTTGTAAGCTTCGCCAATGGTATAAATTTTCTTCTTCTTTAGTTAAATTATAAATACAAATTGGCAATTGATTTTTCCATTTATTACTTAATGCTATGGCACTGTACACCCATTTACTGTCTGGTGAACCTTCCGAAAAATGATGCAACACCAAATTGAAAATCACAAAAACTTGGTATTGGGTATTAACCTGCAAACTATAATCAATATCATACCCATGAAAGCCTTTAAAAGTTTGTTCATCAAATTTAAATTTATCAAAAACATTTTTGCGAGTACACAAAAAAACACCGTCGAGTGCTACAACCTGTTGCTTTAAAGTGTTTGGTACGTTAGTTTCTACAATATGCTTAGCAGTTTTGCTTTTATCTTTAAAATGTTGAAAAATATTTATTTGATTACTAACCACGGGTATAGACCACGATGAAGGCACAATGCTTTTAGCGTCGCCACCCGCCAAACCTATTAAACCAACTTTTTTGTCTTTTAAATGTTGAGTGATTATGTTTCCCCAATTTTGAGTAGCAAAAGCTACATCTTCATGTACAAAACATAAAGTATTGTATATGGCCTTTTTAGCACCTATATTGTAAACTTTACAAATACCAAATCTATTGATGGCATTATCAATAGCTATAATTTGGTACGGCAAGCCTATAGTTTGTTCAATATTTTTTGTTAATGCATCTAAATAATCGGGATTTACAGAACAAATAATAATAGATACCATAAATATGTAAGCTTATTTAGGGTTTAAACCAAAGCTAGTTGCTAGTTGGTAATTAAATCCTGTTCGGATATTTAAAATACCCTCGTTTACATGTAAACCAGATAAATTAAAATTATCTAAAATTGTTAATTTAGTGTTCGATTCCCAATTATCTACATAAACACCTTTACTAAGGAATGCTACTGCTACGCCATACTTACCGGGCTTTATAGGTAAGGATGCATTAAAAGTAAAGTTGTAATTACCAGCATCCAAATCAAAATATTGATGGTTATTTTCTTTGCTATTAGTTAGTAATACATATCGATTTTCATCATAAGTAATACATAAATACACTTCACAAATAGTTAAACGACTAACACAATTAAAGTTAAATACAAAATTAGCGGCTTCACCCGTAATGCAGCAATGTTCATCTTGTACATTTTGCCCTGTTATTTTCCAACTGGCAAAATAGCCTTTTTCATTAGCAGCTGCTACAGCGTTTCTAATGCCGTTTTCGTGGTCTTTATCGGTTTCTTGATAAATTTCTAAAGTAGATGCTACACTGCCAATATGCTTTACCATTCCGTTTTCTAACAGCATTGCTTTGGTACACAATTGCTTAACCGCCGCAATATTATGGCTTACAAACAAAACGGTACGTCCATGTTTTTGGGAAACATCTTGCATTTTAGCCAAGCATTTTTTTTGAAATTCGGCATCGCCAACCGCCAATACTTCATCTAAAATTAAAATATCAGGTTCGAGGTGTGCGGCAACAGCAAATGCCAAACGTACAAACATACCGCTACTGTAACGTTTTACAGGTGTGTCAATATATCTTTCAATGCCCGAAAAATCTACAATTTCATCTAACTTGGCTGTAATTTCGTGTTTTCGCATTCCCAAAATAGCTCCGTTTAAATAAATATTATCTCGGCCACTTAAATCGGGGTGAAAACCAGTACCCACTTCTAAAAGTGAGGCAATTCGCCCGCCAATTTTAATACTTCCTTGTGTGGGCTTCGTAATTTTTGATAGTAACTTTAACAAAGTTGATTTTCCAGCTCCATTTTTACCAATTATACCAAAAACTTCGCCTTGTTTAACTGTAAAATTTACGTCTTTTAAACTCCATACATAAGCCGATTCACCTTTAGTTTCCCTATCGTTTGTTTCGGCTAATTTTTCGTATGCATCTGGTTTATTGGCAATTTTACTAAACCAACGCTGTAAATCAGTACTTAAACTCCCAGTATTAATTTCACCGAGTTTGTACATTTTCGATAAATTCTCTATCTCTAAAATATTCTCAGCCATTATATTGTATCAACAAAGTTTTTTTCAATAGAATTAAATACCACTACGCCCAGCACTAAAAAAAACAATACACAAAGTGCATCGTACCCTAAAAGTAACCAACTAAATTGGCCAATACCTAAAAAACCGTATCTAAAGGTTTCTATAATGCCCGTCATGGGGTTTGCTAAAATAAATATTTCGTATTTGCTGCCTTTAAAGCCCGATAAGGGGTAAATTACTGCCGAACCGTACATAAGTAATTGAACTCCAAATGTAGTAAGGTGTATTAAATCTTTATATCTTGTAGTTAACGATGAGATTATAATACCTGTACCCAAACCCAAACCTGCTATTAAAATAATTAATACAGGCAACAATAAAGCATATAAATTGGGTTGAATAACATCTGGTGTAGTAAACAAATAATAAAAATAAACTATTAGAAACAATAATAATTGAATAGAAAACTTAACCAAATTAGTAACCACTAGTGATAGTGGAACAATTATACGCGGAAAATAAACTTTACTTAAAATACCTGTATTGTCTTTTAAAAAAGTGGATGTTCGCATAATACACTCCGAAAAATAAGACCAAATTACTATACCACTCATATAAAATAGAATTGGAGGTAAACCCGAAGTTGATAACTGTGCAACCCTCGAAAAAACAATAACAAAAGTTGCAGTGGTTAATATTGGCTGAATAAAAAACCACAATGGTCCAAAAATAGTTTGCTTATAAATTGCAAAAACATCTCGTTTCATTAAAATAAAAAGTAAATCACGGTACTCCCAAATCTCTTTAAAGTTTAAACTAAAAATATTGCTTTGGGGAGTTATAATTTCCTTCCATTTTTTGGGAACAATAGTATTGCTTACCTCCATATTTAAATTCTTGTTATCAAAATTTAAGAAAAAATGCTTTTACGAACATCTTTTTAATAATTGCAAATATAAAAAGGTGTAAGTGCGGCAATGTTAACAAATCGTTATATTACTTATATTAATGCAACAATAAAGTTAATAGTATTATAATTGTTTTAAAGTTTATGAAAACCCAAAACAATATTTTATTTTGAAAAATATTTACGCAATCGTTATAACCTACAATGGATTTGAATGGATAGAAAAATGCTTAAACAGTTTAGTTAACAGCACATTACTGCCCAAAATAATTGTAATTGATAATGGCTCAACAGATTCTACCATAACTTTTATAAAACAAAATTTTAAATCTGTAAACCTAATACAATCTAAAATTAACCTAGGGTTTGGGCAAGCCAATAACATAGGTTTAAAAATAGCCCTGGAAAACAATTGCGATTATGCTTTTTTACTTAATCAAGATGCGTGGTTAGAGAACGAACACACGCTTTTAAACTTGGTTAACGCTTTTGAAACAAACCCTAATTTGGGTATTTTAAGTCCTTTACATTTAAACGGCCAAGGTACTGCCTTAGACTTATATTTTGCGGATTATTTGCAGCAATCGGATATAGGAAATACTACCCCTGCCCAAATTTTAAATCAAAAACAACCAAATTCTATTATTAATACCACATTTGTAAATGCCGCTGCTTGGCTTATAAGTGCTGCTTGTATTAAAAAAATAGGCGGCTTCGACCCTATATTTTTTCACTATGGCGAAGACCGAAATTATACACAACGAATACTTTACCACGGTTTAAAAATTGGCATTTGCCCTCAAGCTATCATTTTACACGATAGAGAGCAAAGATTAGTACCCCTAACCTCAAACCCAACTTTAAATTTAAAAATAGATTGGTTAAACGATTTAAACTTATTTTGTGATATTCATCAAAAAAATTATAAATCCCTAATTTTTAAAAGGATAATAAGACATTTTGTATTAATGTTTGTGTCAATATCAAACCCAGAAAAATTTAAATATCATTACCCAATGTTAAAAAACACAGTTTTTTTCTTAAACAAAATTGAGCGAAGTAGAAAAATATCGCTTACAAAGCGATCAATGGCACATTTATGAAAATATTTTTTCAACTCCCACCAAACTAATTTTAACTTCTATTATTTGCTTAAACTTTACTTAAAGCTGTAAAATGCTTATAAAACAAGGGAATAGTTTCTATGCCTTTATAAAAATTAAAAATATCGTATTTTTCATTTGGCGAGTGTAAGCTATCACTATCTAAACCAAAGCCCATTAAAACAGTTTTAATTCCTAATTCTTCTTCAAAAAGTGCTACAATAGGTATGCTACCGCCACCACGTGTAGGTACAGGTTTTTTACCAAATGCTTCTTCTATTGCTAATTGCGCTGCTTTAAAAGCAATAGAATTAGTTGGTGTAACGTAAGGTTTACCGCCGTGGTGGGCTACTACATTTACTTTTACGCTTGGTGGTGCAATGGCTTTAAAATGCGCAGTAAACAAATCAGATATTTTGCGCCAACACTGCCCTGGAACCAAACGCATAGATATTTTTGCATTTGCTTTTGAAGGTAAAACCGTTTTTGCACCCACCCCAGTGTAGCCACCCCAAATTCCATTTACTTCTAAAGTTGGTCTAATTCCTGTACGCTCTATAGTTGTATAGCCTGTTTCGCCCCAAACTTCATCAATACCTAAATCATTTTTATAATCAATTAAATTAAAAGGAGCAGCATTTAATTCTTGCCTTTCATCTTCATTAAGGGGAATAATACCGTCGTAAAAACCCGGAATATTTACTTGGTTATTTTCATCGTGTAAACTAGCAATCATTTGACATAAAATGGTGGCTGGGTTTGCAACTGCTCCGCCGTAAACACCCGAGTGTAAATCTTTATTTGGCCCTACAACTTCAACTTCCATGTAGGCTAAACCACGTAAACCTGTTTCTAACGACGGGTTTTCCATGCTTATCATGGAGGTATCTGATATTAAAACTACATCGGCTTGTAGTTTTTGCTTGTTGGCAATTACAAAATCACCCAAATTATCCGAACCTACTTCCTCCTCTCCTTCAATCATAAATTTTATGTTGCAGGGTAAAGTATGGGTTTGCATCATTAACTCAAAAGCCTTAATGTGCATATAAAACTGTCCTTTATCATCGCAAGCACCACGAGCATAAATTTTACCATCTCTAATGGTAGGCTCAAAAGGTGGTGTATGCCAAAGCTCTAATGGTTCAGGAGGTTGCACATCGTAATGCCCGTAAACCAGTACTGTGGGCAGGTTTGCATCTATAATTTTATGCCCATAAACTATTGGGTTACCAGCAGTTTGGCAAACTTCAACGGCATCGGCACCAGCCAAAACCAATTTTTGAGCAACAAAATTTGCAGTATTTATAATATCGGGTTGATGAGCCGGGTTTGCACTGATTGATGGGAAACGAAGTAGCTCGAAAAGCTCATCTAAAAAGCGTTGTTTATGGGTTGCTATGTAAGTTTTAATAGTTTGCATTTTCAATTTTTTTTTCAAATATACAGTTTGTAATTTATCACTTATTAACAAAGTAAAACTCATTAAAATTAAGGCACAATACTTGCATAACACAGTTTATTATCTATTAAAAAAAATTTTTTATGAACCAAACTATCAAACAACTAAAAGAAACTTTAGAAGATTCTTTTTTAATTGCAAACTCAAATGCCAATGTTAGCACTACCGAAAGAATTTTATCTGTTGCAACCGGTGCTTATTTTACTTTCGCAGGATTTAAGAATGTATTCTCGCACCCAATTATTGCAATTGCCGAGATAACTTTAGGCGGATCCTTACTAAAAAGAGGTATAACTGGGTACTGCAACATTACTGCAAAAATGGAAGAACAAAAGTTTAATGATATTAGTATTGTTGGAGATACTAACAACTCGGCTAATTTGTAAATAACTATATAACATTTAAATTTTTAAAAAAATTAAAAATTAAAAATTAAAACCAGAAATTGTTTACAATTTCTGGTTTTACCAATACCTCTAAAATAAAAAATTAAATTTTACTTCATAAAATCATATTTACTTTTTTCATAACATTTAAATCAATTATTATGCTATAATTGTGCTTGCATTATAAATTTAAGTGAGCCAATATTTACTTTTTATTGATACCGAAGCCACTGGCTTACCCAAAAAGTGGAACCAGCCCTATAGCAATACCAAAAACTGGCCGCACATAGTGCAGGTTGCTTGGGTAATTTGCAAAAAAAATGGCGAAGAGGTCAAAAAAGAAAACCATTACATCATAAATTCGGATTTTAAAATATCTGCACAAGCCAAAAAAATACACGGCATTACCCCTCAATTTTTATCCGAAAACGGCAAAAACAGAAATTTAATTATGGGCTTTTTAGCCCATGATTTGCACACATATAACCCCATGATGGTGGGACATTTTGTTGAACTTGATTTGCATTTGCTTAACGCCGATTTTTACCGTACTGGCATTGCTAACAATTTAAAAAACCTACCTGTTTTTTGCACTATGCTGGCAAGTGCCAAATATGTTCAAAATTATGGTGTTGATAATTTACGTCTTGCTGAACTTTATACTTTACTTTTTAACAAAAAAGCCGATAACTTACACAATGCCCTCGGAGATGCTTTAAATACTGCTGAATGTTATTTTGAGTTGATAAAACGTGGAGATATTACCGATGAATTGATTGAGAAACAGCAAGAAATTATTTTAAAAAAACAGTACGCTAACGATAAAACCATTAAACTAGGCTACTGTATATTTGTGTTAATTTTATTATTACTTATTGTTTTTTTACTATGGAACAGATATTAGAAATACTTAAAAACATACAGCCTTTTAACCTAATATCAACCGATGTTTTAAAAGGAATAGTTGATGTTTTACAACCTATAAGTTTTTATAAAGACGAAATTTTGTACAAACAAAGTACATCTAAAATGCGAGGTTTAGATATTATAGTTGAAGGTAGTTACGAAACTTTTTTTTACGATAGTGCAGCCAACAAAAGGGTAATACAAATTTACCCAGCTGGTACTTGTTATGGTGGGATTTCGATTTTATTAAACCGAAAAAAATCGTTAAAAACAGTGTTAGTAACTAAAAATACACGTATTTATTTTTTGCATCGCAAGTATTTTAAAGAACTTTGCCAAAGCAACGAAAGTTTTTTCCAGTATTTTATATCGGAGTTTGGAAAAAAAATGTTAGACGACGAATTTGCTCACTTTTTTAAAAAACCATCGGATTTTGATGAAAGTTTTATAGCTGCCGAACAGTTGTATTCCCGTAAAATAGAGAGTATTGAGTTTAGAGAATTAATATTTTGTAGTAACATTACTCCAGCTTACCAAGCTGCAAAAATAATGGCTTTAGCAAAAGTAAGTTGCCTTTTTGTTAAAAATAGTGAAGAAAAAATTATTGGTTACATTACTGATATTACTTTGCGTGATAAAATTGTTGCCCAACAAGCCGATGCCAGCCAAAACATAGAAAACTTTTTAGATAACCCTACAGTTCAAATTAACACAAAAGCTTATGTTTACGAGGCTTTATTAATGATGTTTAGAACCAAAACACGTTACTTACTAGTTGAAAAAGAGGGCGAATATATTGGTTTTTTAAGTCGTAACAAATTACTAAGCGAACAAGCACAATCGCCTTTAATGTTTATACAATCGGTAAAATTGGCCAACAGTTTTACTGAGTTAAAAAGGAAATGGGAAAGTGTTGCCCCCTTAGTTTACCAACTATTAAACCGTGGTGTTTACGCCGAAATTGTTAACCAAGTTATTACCACTATAGCCGACACCATTACTCAAAAAATAATAGAAAAAGTGATTGAAAAACTGGGTTCACCGCCTGCCAAGTTTGTTTTTATGGTTACAGGCAGCGAGGGTAGAAAAGAATTAACCTTAAAAACCGACCAAGATAACGCCATTATTTACGAAGATAAAGCAAATGAACAGCGTGAAATTGTAAGGACGTATTTTTTAAATTTTGCAACTCAAATATCCGAACATTTAGATTATGTAGGCATTGTTTATTGTACAGGAGGTTTTATGGCGCAAAACCCCGAATGGTGTCATTCGCTATCACATTGGAAAAATAATTACAAAAATTGGATGGATGTATCGCTACCCGAAACTGTAATTAAATTTTCTACCTTTTTTGATTGTAGGTTAGTATACGGCGAGCCTACAATTATGGATGAATTAAGAGATTTTTTAGACCTAGAACTACAAAAACCCCTAGATAAATTCTACGTTTACATTGCCAAAAACGCCCTGCAATATGAACCCCCTCTTACATTTTTTAATAAAATTAGAACCAAAACAATAGGTGAACAAGAAGTTTTTGATATTAAAAAAGCAATGACCCCAGTAGTTGATTTAGTGCGTGTTTACGCCTTACAAAACCGAGTTTTTGTAGAAAACACTGGCGAACGCTTAAAAGCACTTAAAACACTCCATATTTTTACCGAAAAACAATACCACGATTTATACCAATGCTACTATTTTTTAATGAGTATGCGTTTAAAAAACCAAGCTAAACAAATTATTCAAGATAAAAACCTACCCGATAACTTAATAAATACCAATAATTTAACAAAAATTGAGCTAGCAACGCTTAAAGAAATTTTTAAAACAATTGTTGATTTTCAGTCGGGTATAAGAATGATATTTACTGGTAATTTGTAAGTTTTATCTAAAAAGTTTCCTTATGATTTTACTAAACACCATAAAATATTACTAATATTTATATTTGAAAATAAATGATGAGTTATAGTTATTTTTAATACTTAGTTAGCAATTTTAGATTCAAACCATAATGTTGAACTTTTTAGATTTTTAAAACCAGAAGTACTAAACATTACAGCAACCAACCTTTTGTATTAGAAAATGAAATATTAAAACTGATAGTTAGAGAGTTTTCTTTAAATTATAATTTACTAAACTTTTTATAGAGTCCTAAATTGAAATTAAAAATAACCTAAATAGATTGTTGACATTAAAAAGCTAAATTTGCTTCATCTGCGATGAAATAAATGCCAAAAAATTATTTAATTTAAAAATTTTTCCATAGGTTTAAAACCACACTAAACTAGATTCATATTACGTATCAATTAATGCTAGAGATGGTCAAAATATGACTTTATAGATTTAAATAAAAATACAATAAATACAAATAAATGATTTACAAATTTTTAGTATTCTTACTATCCATAATAACATTGAATAGCGTAAAAGCTCAAAATTATACTCAATTTGTTAACCCAATAATAGGTACGGGTGGTAACGGGCATGTATTTCCAGGTGCTACATCGCCATTTGGTATGGTACAACTAAGTCCCGATCAAGGTATAAAAGGTTGGGGCGGATGTTCTGGTTATCAATACGGGGAAGACAAAATATTAGGTTTTAGTCACACTCACCTTAGTGGCACTGGCATTGGCGATTTGGGAGATATATTATTAATGCCTTATATTGGTAAAAAAGCAGATAGTGTAATGTATCCAGGTAAAACAACATTCTCACATCAACACGAAAAAACATCACCCAACTATTACCAAGTTTACCTTCCGCAAAATGGAATTAATGTACAACTTACTACCACGCAAAAAGTTGGTTTTCATAAATATACTTTTCCTAAAACTAGCGAAGCTTTTGTAAATATTAATTTAATTCATAAAATTTATGATCACTGGGGAAAAGTATCCGAGGCCGAATTTGTAGTTGAGAACGATAGTACATTTTCGGGATACCGATATTTAACAGATAGCTGGGCACCATCTCGAAAGGTTTATTTTGTTATAAAAACTTCTAAACCAGTAAATAAAATTTATTCTAATATTGGCAATTTCGAGTTTAATAGCAATTTAAATGGTAAAATGTTCCAAAAAAACCGAAAAAAAAATATCAATATTAATTTAAATTTTAAAACAACCGAAGGCGAAAATGTATTAATAAAAGTTGCGATATCTGCAGTTAGTGTACAAAATGCAAGAAAAAACTTGTTGGAGGTAACCCATTGGGATTTTGATAAGTTATTAATACCAGCACAAAATACTTGGAATAAATATCTTTCTCGTATACAAATAGAGGCCAGCCCAAAAATTAAGGAAATTTTTTACACCGGTCTTTACCACACTTTAATACAACCTAACCAAACTGCAGATGCTGATAGCAGTTTTTATGGTCCCGATTATCAAACCCATAAAAGCAAAACAGGTAATTATTATTCTACCTTTTCATTGTGGGATACTTATAGAGCCGCACACCCGCTTTACACAATTTTAGTGCCTGAATTAGTGCCCGATATGTTAAATTCATTTTTGCAACATAACGATATAAATGGGTATCTCCCAATTTGGACTTTAGGCGGAACCGAAAATCATTGTATGATAGGAAATCATTCGGTACCAGTATTAACCGATGCCATACTTAAAGGAATTAAAGGCATTGATGCCGAAAAAGCATACATGGCAATCAGAAAAACATTAATAAATGAGCATCAAGGCTCGAATTGGAATAGCTGGCAATATAACAAATATGGTTTTATGACAGCCGATAGTTCCGGTGGTTCTTCGGTATCAAAAACCTTAGAATGCGCTTATGATGATTGGTGTGCAGCACAATTAGCTTTAAAATTAAATAAAACCGATGATTACAATTATTTTATAAAAAGAGCTAATTTTTACAAAAATCATTTTAACACAGCCAATCAAATGATGTGGCCAAAAAACTCCGATGGTACTTGGGCTTTATGGAATCCTTACAAAACAAGTTACAGTGGCCCCTACACCGAAGGTAATGCTTGGCAATATATTTGGTCGGTACAGCATGATCCATACGGTTTAATTAAACTATTTCCCAGTAAAGAAGCATGCATAAGTAAATTAGATTCTACATTTTCTGATACAACAGCCATAAAAGGAGATGTTGGCGATGTTTCGGGAATTATTGGTCAATATGCTCACGGAAATGAACCTAGCCATCATACCGCATATTTTTATTCGTTTTTAGGCCAACCTTGGAAAACTCAAAAACTAGTACGCCAAATACTAGAAACACAATATACCAACCAACCCGATGGGCTTTCTGGCAACGAAGATTGTGGACAAATGAGTGCTTGGTATATTTTATCGTCTCTTGGGTTTTATCCTTACAATCCAGCAAATGGAGTTTATATTTTAGGTAGCCCAGCAGTAGATAAAGCAATTATACAGCTTGAAAGTGGTAAAACTTTTACCATATTAGCACAAAACAACAGCCAAAAAAATATTTATGTTTCGGCTGTTAAACTAAATGGTAAACCGTATTTAAAAACTTACATACGACATACGGACATACAAAATGGAGGTGTTTTAACTTTTACCATGAGCAACAAACCTGTAAAAAAACAAACACTAACCGCAAATTTACCACCATTAATTTAATGACAGAATATTGTGGGTTTGTTTAAAATTATTTTTATAAAAAATCATTTTAATTAAAAAAACTACTGTATATCGCCGTAGGCTTCTAAAATACGTTTAACTAATTTATGGCGTACAACATCATCGCCGTTAAGGTAAATAATTTCTATTCCTTTAATATCGGCTAAAATGCGAAGTGCGTTGTGTAAACCCGATTGCTGCTTGTGGGGTAATAACAGTTTTATTTAATTTTTAATTCTTGTTATCAATCTTTTAAATTCAGTAAAATCGTCTTCCAATTTTGTCGCATCTAAAAGTTTTAATAGTTCAATTGCGTGTTTAATTTTATGATAGGGTTCACTCCTATTTTGAGTAATTTTGGTTATTTTTATGAGTTCTTTATCTGGTTTCGCTATTTCTGATGCTTTTTTCTTAGGCAATTTATCGGAAATTTTCTTTTTATTATTATCACAACCATAAAAAGCATCTAAAATTTTAGGCTGCGATATAAACCAACTTTCCATTTCTTGCACCATATAAAAAACGTCACTTTGGCGAGCTAAAAGTTGATTGTTTTCTAAATCTTGTTCAATCTCGTTTTCTTGCTTATCTAAATCAATTAAAAGTAAAGTTAAATCGCAGGGGCGGCGGTTTTTTAAAAACTTATTAATTGTTTGAGTTTTGCAATCTCCTAAGACAATACTAGGTAGTTTATGGTTGAGTTTTTGCGCCAACAATTTTGATAACCCTTGTCTTAAATCTCCATTTGGGCTATTAGATTCACCTTCTACAAATAAAATTATTTTTTTATCCGCCATAGCGAACTCCTCCTAAATCACCTTGTTTCCACATCTGCCCAAGCGAAAATTCTTCGTACCAACCCTCAAACATATCTTTAGTATATGATAAAATATTTGTTGCATTATTTTCATCTTTCTCAAATACTTTTAAATCTTCAATTTCAAAACTATTTAATAAATTATCGGAATGGGTGGATATTATAAAAGGCGAAGTTATTGCGGCATCTTTTATTGCATTAGCAATATTTAAAATCATATCGGGATGCAATCCTACTTCAGGCTCGTCTATACAAATAAAACTTCCTCTATCGGGGTTAAATAAAATAGCTAATAAACACAAATACCTTAATGTGCCGTCTGATATGTTAGACACATGTACCGCACTATCTAGGCTTTTTTCTTCTAACATAAGCTCAATATTACCTCCTAAAAAATTAAAGTCAAAACCCGAAAAATTAGGATTTACTTCTTTAAGCATTTCCACAATTTTGTAATATTGTTGTTTGTAATTTATTTTTATGGTGTTTAATATTTGCGGTAAATTTGTTCCATCGGCAAATAGTCTTTTTTCGGAAGTGGGTAACATAGGTTTACGAATGGCACTTTTAGGTGTGGTATCAAAATAATCGTAAACCATAATTTCTTTAATGGCTTTTTTTATAGTTGTGAGTGCAAAATAATTATCTGTATCGTTTATTTCTTTTAAAACTAACTCTTGGGGGTCAAAATCATCATATCTAACTAATGAAGTTTTGTTATTAGCTACCCCAGTTTTTTGGTTTAGGTGGCCTACTCCATTTTTAAAATCAAGATAAACAAAACCAGTACTGTTTAATATTTTTTCTTGAATATAATAATTTAACAAACTTGGTGATTTTGTAATTGTAATTTGGTAAATAACATCATGGGTAAAATTAAAACCTGTACCTCCGTTAGTTATTAATTTACCCTCAAATTTGTACTCAATAACAATTGATTTTGAGAAGCTTGCTTTAGTATTACCCTTAAAAAAAATATTATCGAAACCACCTAAATTATCTAAAATATGTTTTTTTAAGCCTATGCCTGCAACTCCTTCCTTTAAAAGTCTTATTGCTTTTAAAAAATTAGATTTACCAGAACCATTAATACCTATCAATACATTGGTATTGCTATCTAAACGGACAACAGATTGATTAAAACTATAAAAATTGCTTATGGTTATTTCTTTTATCATTTTTCTTACTGTTTTAACCCGCTACAAACCAACTACTTTATAATTCCTACTGTATATCGCCGTAGGCTTCTAAAATCCTTTTTACCAATTTGTGCCTAACTACATCATCGCCGTTAAGGTAAATAATTTCTATTCCTTTAATATCGGCTAAAATGCGTAAGGCGTTGTGCAATCCCGATTGTTGTTTGCGGGGTAAATCTATTTGGGTAACATCGCCTGTTACAATAAATTTGGCTGTAGGGCCCATACGGGTTAAAAACATTTTTAATTGCAAATCGGTACTGTTTTGTGCTTCGTCTAAAATAACAAAGCAATTATCTAACGTTCGGCCACGCATAAATGCCAAAGGTGCAATCTCAATGGTTCGGTTTTCGAGATATGTTTTTAGTTTATCCGCAGGTATCATATCATCCAAAGCATCGTATAAGGGGCGCAAGTATGGGTCTATTTTTTCTTTTAAATCTCCCGGAAGGAAACCTAAATTTTCGCCAGCTTCAACCGCTGGGCGTGTTAAAATAATTCGCTTAATTTCTTTGTTTTTTAACGCCCTTACCGCAAGTGCAACCGCCGTATATGTTTTACCTGTACCCGCTGGGCCAATGGCAAAAAGTACATCGTTTTTGGCCATGCTGGTAACCATTCGGCGTTGGTTTACGGTTCTTGCCCGCACCATAATACCATTTGGGCCAAAAACAATAACTTCCGATTGTGCCAAAGCCGCCGCCGAATCGCCACTTGGTGCATCGGCAGGACTTTCTTTTTGGTTACGGTCGCCCAAAATACTTTCAACATCGTTGGTTGATAAGTTATTAAACTGATGAATATGATTTATAATTTTAGTTATTTTTTTATTAAAAACTTGCAATTCATCATCATCGCCCAAGACTTTTACCTCGGTTCCTCGAGCTACAACTTTAAGTTTTGGAAAAGCTCGTTTTATAATTTCGTAAAATTCGTTGTTTGGACCCCAAAGTAAAGCAGGGTTAAGGTTATCTAGGGCTATAATAATTTCGTTCAAGGCTTATAATTTTAAAATGACTAATTTTTTATGAATTAAAAATTGAATATTTGCACCCATTGGTGTACTACAAGATTAAGCATAAATATTTGATTTTAAATGGCAATTATAACTTTAACTACCGATTTAGGCTACAAAGATTTTTATCAAGCTGCTTTAAAAGGAAGTATTTTAAAAATATTGCCAAATGCTACTATTGTTGATGTTACTCACGAAATACAAGCCTTTAATATTCCTAGGGCTGCCTTCATTTTAAAAAATTGTTTCAACTACTTTCCAATTGGTACAGTACATTTAATTGGTATTGATACTGTTTATAATAACTTCCAAAAATATGTAGCATTAAGTTACAATGGGCATTTTTTTGTTGGATCCGATAATGGGATTTTTTCTTTAATTATTGGGGGCAATCCTGTTGAAGTTGTGGAGATAAATATTTTGCAAGATTTAAAGTTTTTGCACTTTCCCTTAACCGATATTTTAGTTAAAGCAGCTTGCCATTTAGCATCGGGAGGGCAACTTAGCCAAATTGGCGAACCAGTTACTGGTATTAAAAAACTAATTAATTTACACCCCGGTTTAGAGGGTAACCAAATAAATGGTAGCGTTATATTTATCGATACTTTTCAAAACGTAATTACCAATATAACTAAAGATTTTTTCACCAAAGTACAAAACGGTAGAAAATTTACCCTTTATTTGCGCAAACACGAAACCATAAAGCAACTAAGTTGGCATTATAATGAAGTACCAGAAGGCGAAAAATTATGCTTGTTTGGCATAAGCAACCACTTAGAAATTGCCATAAATAAGGGTAATGCAAGTGGATTACTTGGCTTAAAAATAAATGATAGTATTAAAATTGAGTTTGGTTAAAGTGTGCTAACCAAGGTTTTTGTGGATTAATAAAGTTGTCAAAATTTAGAATAAAAAAATTAGTTCAAGATTGTTGTTTTTTTGGTAAGAATAAATATTCGTGATAAAATAAATACATATTGTAACAAAAACAGCATGCACAATCTCTAAAATTAAAAAATTGATGAACAAGCAGGAAAAACTTTTTAAAGATGTTTTTGAGGCAAATTCTAAAAAAATATATCATTTGTGTTTTGGTTATACTAACGATAATGCCGCCGCTAAAGATTTGTTACAAGAAACATTTTTAAAGGTTTGGCAAAACTTAGATAAATTTAGAGAACAATCGCAAATTTCCACCTGGATTTATCGTATTGCTGTTAATACTTGTTTAACGTATCTAAAAAAAGAAAAACGGCAAAATAAAGAAGAACTTACACCTAATATTATAGAAAACCAAGCTGAAGAAGTAAATGAAAAGCAAGAGCAAGTAAGTTTACTTTACACTTGTATTGCAAAATTAGAAGAAAACGAACGGCTAATTATTACTATGGTTATGGATGAAATACCTTACCCCGAAATTGCCGAAATATCGGGAATTAAAGAAGGTAATTTAAGAGTTAAAATACACAGAATTAAATTAAAACTTACCGAATTATATAACCAACATGAAAAATTTTGATAAGTTAGTTGATATTTGGCAAAACCAAAAAACTACCCCCGAATTAAATTACGAGGTTGTTTTCGCACATTTAAAAAAATCTACCCATCAATTTAAACTTAAAATAAAATTGGGTTTAGCTGCAATGGTTATTGCGGTTTTGGGTATAGGTTTTTTATGGATGATTATTCCGTTTGTATATTTAACTACTCACATTAGTTTAGCAATTTTTGTTTTATGTTGCTTATATTACATATTTACCCAAATTAAAAACTTGAAAATTTTAGCCAATAATAGTTTTACGCTTACTCCTAAAAAACATATAGAAAGTTTGCAGGCTTTTAAACTAATACGTTATAAAGAAAATACCCGAAATTACCTATTTTATACTCTTGCAATGGCAATTGGCTTTGGTTTATATTTTATTGAGTTTTTTACTAAAGTAAATGATTGGGTAATATATATTTCGCTGTGTTTTACAATAATTTGGTTTGCAATATGTTACTTCTACTTGCAAAAAGTGTACATAAAACGTGAAGAAAAAACATTTGCTGCTATGTTTGATGATTTAAATCGAATTAAAAATCAGTTTGAGTAAAAAATAAAGTTTATCACATTTATTTAACATAAGTGTAAATACTTTTTCTTTAAAAATCATTTGGTGTTAATATTTATCTATTGAGTAATAAAGACAAAAAACCCCTGCTAATTAAAATTAGCAGGGGTTTTGAAACTATAGTTAATCTTTTAATCTAAGCAATTATTTGTATCGTTTTAAAGTGCTTACTAGATGTTATAATAACACGTTTTAATTCATCAAATGCTAAAGTACCCACATAATCTTTACCATCAATAATAATTTTGGTAGGAGTAAATGGTAAACCAATCAATTTTAATTCGTATGTTTCGTAACGAGGGGTAAATAAACCTTCAATAGATTGTTTAATTGTCATTGAGGTTGCATCACCATTAACAATAAACTTTTTTTCTAAGTAAATATCTTGTTCGTAAGCAAAAGTATCTCCATGATCTTCGTAATGGAACGAATTTACCTCGTAATTTGAGTAGTAAATTTGGAACAATAATTCGTCGGCCTCAAATTCGTTTACATGTTGCATAACAGGTGCTTCTGGTATAACAGAACCTGCTTTCACAAATATTGGCATAGAATCTAGTGGTGCACTAACGGTATATTCTTTACCGCCTTCCATAGCTTCGTGTGTCCAGTAATCGTACCAAGTGCCAACAGGTAAGTATAATTTACGAGTTATTGCACCCTCAGTTAAAACTGGGCAAACCAAAATTTTATCTCCAAAAGTAAACTCGTCTTCGCGGTAATGGTTTGTTAAATTATCTTGCTCTAACATTATTACAGGGCGCAAAATAGGGAAACCATATTTGTGGTGTTCCCAAAATGCAGCGTAAATGTATGGAAGCAATCTGTAACGTAATTCAATAAATTTTTTGTTAATAGCTTCTAACTCGGGGCCAAAACTCCAAGGCTCTCGTTCGCCAGTATCGCCTGCCGAGTGTGCTCGCATAAAAGGCGA
>JAYULE010000149.1:0-37153 GCA_043763845.1 Sphingobacteriales bacterium | reverse complement strand
TGAGATTACACGCTTCGCTCTGAATGACAAAGGCTGCGTCTTGAATGACAGGCGTTTTTGTCACTCAGGGTAGTGAAGAATCTCAAAAAAAGGTGTAGTGAGATTACACGCTGCGCTCTGAATGACAAAGGCTGCGCCTTGAATGACAGGCGTTTTTGTCACTCAGAACGTAGTGAAGAGTCTCAAAAAAAGGTGTAGTGAGATTCCACGCTTCGCTCTGAATGACAAAGGCTTCGCTCTAAGTGACAAAGGCTTTTTGTCACTCAGAACGTAGTGAAGAGTCTCAAAAAACGATGTAGTGAGATTCCACGCTTCGCTCTGAATGACAAAGGCTTCGCTCTAAATGACAAAGGCTGCGCTCTAAATCACAAAGGCTGCGCTCTGCATGAAAAATTTAAAATAATGTTAAAAACAGCAAACCACCTTTTAATTCTCAACCACCATTCCCATAGCGCAAAATTTCTCTATACGTTCGTTAACTAAAACATCTATTTTTTTGCTTTTTAACAACTTTAAATCTTCTATAATTTTTTCTTTAATAGTTGCAGCCATAACTTCGGGGTTTTGGTGTGCGCCGCCAAGTGGTTCTTTTATTATACCATCAATAAGTTTATTGCCCAACATATCATTCGATGTTAGTTTTAAACACTCGGCTGCTCGTTCTTTAAAATCCCAACTGCGCCATAAAATTGATGAACAAGACTCGGGCGATATTACCGAATACCAAGTATGCTCTAACATATAAACCCTATCGCCAATGCCAATACCTAAAGCTCCACCAGATGCACCTTCGCCTATCACTATACAAATAATGGGTACTTTTAACACCGACATTTCTAATAAGTTACGGGCAATTGCTTCGCCTTGGCCTCTTTCTTCGGCTTCTAAACCGGGGTAAGCGCCAGGAGTGTCAATAAAACTAACTACTGGTTTGTTAAATTTTTCGGCAAGTTTCATTAAGCGTAAAGCTTTTCGGTAGCCTTCGGGGTTAGCCATTCCAAAGTTTCTATACTGCCTTAATTTAGTATTTGCGCCTTTTTGGTGACCAATAAACATTACTGTTTGGCCGTTTATAGACCCAAAACCACCAACAATGGCTTTATCATCTTTAACAGTCCGGTCGCCATGCATTTCAATAAAATCATCGGCAATTTTTTCTATATATTCGAGGGTATAAGGGCGTTCGGGGTGTCTGGATATTTGTACTTGTTGCCAGCCAGTTAAGTTACTGTAGGTAGATACTTTAGCTTCTTCAATTTTAGTTTCTAGCTCTTTAATAGTTGCGCCCATATCAACCTTAGTTTTTTCGGCCACTTGTTTTACTTTTTCTACTTGTTGTTGTAACTCGGCAATAGGTTTTTCAAAGTCGAAAAATGTTTTCATAAATTTCTAAAATTTTATGCTCAAATGTATTGTTTAAATTTAAAAAATAGAAAGTTGTTTTGTAATGGATTTTTTTCGTAAAAATTTAGAGCTCTATAACTACTAATAAATCTTCAATTGTATGGTTAGCTTTTAATAGCATTTGTTTCGAATTTTCTTAGTATTACACCCAAATAATTTTTATTTTTTCTGTAGTTAAATCGTGTAGTTTAAAAATCAAATTGGGTTTCGCTTTTTCCTTGCTGTTTTTGTGCGATTATTTTGTCAACAAAGTTTGCTTAAATTGGTTTCACTGTTTGTTGGTTTGTAAATTAAGAATTTAAATAATGGCTATTTGTGTAATTGCTACCTTGCAATTTTCCGTTTTTGTAAACCTAAAAAGCAACAAGTTTAGAATTAAGTAATCCAGTAAAATAATTCAGATGCTCTTAAATTCAAATATTTTTTATGCACCTTTGTAAACATTATGAAAAGCAAAATTTACCATACCAAAATAGCACATACAATTTGTGCGTTTGTGTTATTGTGTTGTTTTGTATTTATTTCACTTGCCCAAGCTTTTCACCAACACGAAAATCATAACCATAATAATAGTAGAGCCAATGCCCACTATAAGCACAATTTTGCCGAACAAAGCAACAAAACTTGCCAAATATGTCAGTTTACATTAAATAACAATCAAACAAAAATTTTAATTGCTAATCAGTACTGTAACTTTATACAAATTACAAATATTGAGTTGCTACATCCCAAAAAATATGTAGCATTTTATACATACAAACATCTTTCTCTTTTTTCGGGAAGTAGCCCTCCTACAACCTAAGCTATTTGTATTTTTTAAACAATTAAATCAAACTATTAAATTAATATTTAGTGGATTGGCATTTTTTAATTTGTTTAAAAACATTACATAAAGTCGATTTCAAATCAACATTCTAACTTATCAAACAAAAATTTTAACTCACAATAATGAGAGTAAAAATCGGGCTTAAAATTTGGTTAATTTCAAGTATTGTTATTGCCAGTACGTTTACTAACTTGTTGGCACAAAACTGCAATAACTTAATTTTTGGAACAGTAAAGGATGCGCAAACTAGGGAAATTTTACCCGGTGCAGGCGTCACTATTAAAGAACTTAACCAATTTGTATTGGTTGAAGATGATAGCCATTATCATTTTAACCAATTGTGTAGCGGTAAATATACAATACTGATTTCTTATATAGGCTATCAACCCAAGGAGATAAAATTCGAAATAAAAAAAACAGCCACCGAAATAAATGTTTTTTTAACACCCGTTTCATCCCAACTATCGCAAGTTAATGTACAGGGGCAAGTGGCGTTGCACAAGCCTCTACAAACGCAATCGCAGCTTAAAGGTAAAGATCTGGAACTTTTGCAAGGTTTATCGTTAGGTGAAGCATTAAAAGCTATACCCGGTTTAAGTTCAATACAAACTGGCCCTTCAATTTCTAAACCTGTTATACATGGTCTACACTCAAATAGAGTTTTAATTTATAATAACGGCGTTAGGTTAGAAGGCCAACAATGGGGAAGCGAACATGCACCCGAAATAGACCCTTTTATAGCCAACCAGATAACCGTTGTTAAAGGCGCAGCCAGCGTTTTATACGGGTCTGATGCTTTGGGTGGCGTAATTTTGGTAGAACCTTATCCCTTAGAATTTAACAAAAAACTAACCGGGCAGGTTAATTTGGTGGGGATGAGTAATAACGGACAAGGAGCAGTAGCCACAATGGTGGAAAGCAGCTTAGGTAAAAACTCCAATTTTAGCTGGCGTTTACAAAGTACATTTAAAATTGCGGGTAATTCTAAAACTCCCGACTATTATATGCGTAACACTGGTTTTAACGAACGTAACGCAGCTTTAACTTTGGGTTACAGGCATTCTAAATTAAATGCGGAACTTTATTTAAGTACTTTTAATACTAAATTGGGTATTTTTTCGGGCTCGCATATAGGCAGCACTACCGATTTGATAAACGCCATAAAACAAGCGCAACCTTTAGAAGTTTACCAATCAAACCTTAATTATAACATTGATAGGCCTTACCAAAACGTAAGCCACAATTTGCTTAAATTAAAAATGAGTTACCCTGTGGGGGATTTTGGAATACTACACGCCCAATACAGCAACCAACAAAATAACCGAGAAGAGTATGATATGGTAAGACTATCTGCATTAAAAAGTTATCAATTAAAATTTGACTTAAATACCCAAAATGCCGAAATATTTTTAGACCATAACCTAACGTCAAACATTCAAGGTAAAGTAGGTTTACAAGGTATTTATCAACAAAATTATTACGATGGTCGTTACCTAATTCCATTTTTTACCAGTTATAATGGCGGTGTATTTTTATTAGAAAAATGGACTAAAAATAAATTTTCGCTCGAAGGAGGTTTACGTTACGATTATAAATATATGCAAGCAAGGCTTCGCCAAAATGTTTTAGATGATAAAAGCCCCGAAATACAACCAAAGTTTAATTTCGACCAAGTAAGTGCAACCTTGGGTGCCGCATACCAGATTTTACCCGATGTAAAATGGAGTAATACATTAGCCAAAGCGTGGAGGCCACCAGCCATTAACGAGTTGTTTAGTTTTGGTGTGCATCACGGTAGTGCATCTTTTGAAAAAGGAGATAGAAACTTAAAAGAAGAATCGTCTATAAATTTTACTTCGGGCATTAGTAAAACCAATGGAAAATTAACTGGCGAAATAAGTGCATACCTAAACCATATTGATAATTACATTTATTTAAAACCCGCTTTATTGCCAGTTTTAACCATTCGTGGTGCGTTCCCAGCTTTTAACTACGTACAAGTAAACGCTAGGTTTACAGGTGCCGATTTTTTAACACAATACCAGTTTAATAAATTTTTTAAAACCGCTATCAAATATTCGCTGGTTAGGGCTTATAACTTAGCTAATAATAAACACTTAGAATTTATACCTCCCGATAAGCTTTCGCTGATTTTACAAGCCAACTTAAACGATAGCAAAAAAATAAAAAACACGAGTATTGATTTTACAATTAATCATTATGCTAAGCAATGGCGAGTGCTGCCCTCACAAGATTACGCCCCCACACCCAATGCAGCAATTTTGCTAAATATTGATTTAAGTAGCCAAATAAATATCGGCAAAAGCCACTTTAACCTAAGCCTAAGCTGCTTAAACACATTTAACACTCGCTACCGCGATTATTTAAACCGTTTTAGATATTATACTGATGAAACTGGCCGAAATTTTATTGTACGCTTGCAAATACCCATTGGTAAGGGTTTACCAAACAAAATTTAATCAATTAATTATTTACACTTAAAATCAAAAAAAATGAAAACAAACACAAAATTATCACTAATTGCATTTATGGCAATTACTGTTGCGGTTACCTCTTGTAAAAAAGATAAAAAAGAATTACCTAAAATTGATGAAAACGAGTTGTTTACAACTATTAAACTCAAATTTACAGACCAAGCTAACACCTCTGATGTAAAAACTTTTATTTGGAGAGATGTGGATGGCGATGGCGTTGGTAACCCCGCTGTAATAGACAATATTATTTTAAAACCAAACACCAATTACAATATGGAAGTTTCCGAAATTCTAAATGAATCCGCCACTCCTGTACAAAACATTACTGATGAAGTTAAAGAAGAAAGCGACGAACATTTACTAGTTTACAAGCCTAGTTTAAACCTATTAACTGTAGATATTACAGACAAAGACAAAAACAATTTACAAATAGGTTTATCGTCGATTGTAAAAACTAATACAGCTAAAAACGGAACTCTACAAGTAATTTTACGCCACCAACCAGGTGTTAAAAATGGTACAGAAGCACCAGGAAGTACCGATTTTGATATTTCTTTTAATGTTAAAGTTCAATAATTAATTGTTATTAATATTTAGTAATTGCACAAAGACACCAAAAAAAATATTTAAACATTTAAGAATAGAAACCTGCTTAAATAAAAAAGCAGGTTTTTTTTTCCTAAAATTTAGCTACCATTTTGGGATAGAAGAATTTGTATAAAAATTTCTTTTTGAAAAACAACGGATAGTACACAAAGGCGGCCGATAGTCCCGCTATACGTTACAAGGTTTTTGCAAATAACTTTACGATATTCCTATCAAACTATTGTGTTAGCAAAAACGCTTTTCACTCCTATCGGGTTTATTAACAAAGGTTTTTAACAACATATTAAAAACTTGGATAAGACAAGTACTATAAATTCTATAAACTTTTCTTTACTTATAAACATGTAGCCGCAGTTTTAATACCAGTTTTACTAATAAAATAAAAACATTTTGTGAAGCTTTTTTCTATAAATGGGCTTTCGAGTAAAAAAATAATATAGCCAGTAGCTTTATTATTAAAGAGGTTGATACCGAACCAAAAAATTAACAGGTAAAATATTTAATTCACAAAATTGTAAAAAATTGTTTTTTTTTACTTGATTGTTTAGTTGTTTTAAAACGAAAATCCTACTAAAACCGATAAAACTCGGTTGCTGGCCTTAACATCGTAACCAGAAACTACGTTGGTTTTACCTAAACCAAGCCCATATTTTACGCCAAAGTTAAAACCATTTTTTAATTGGTAGCCTAATAAAAAATTTGCGCCATAATCAAACGGAGTAATTTCCCCGGCGTTTTCTCCAAATTTAACATTACCATCTTTTGGTGGTTGTATTTGTAATGAGCCGCCAAAAGCATTAGTAGTAACATTTATTTTTTCTGTTCCCAAAACACCATAAGCAAAATACGGGCCTGCACCCACATAAAAATTTTTGAAATTAAAAACCGCATTTATAGGGGCTTCTAAGTACATAATGTTAGTTTCTCTAGCGTAATTTACAGGTAATATTCCAATTAAAGAAGGTTGATTAATCACAAAATTAGTTTTAGACCCTTTACCACTTATACTTAAACCCGATTGTATTGAAAAATAATTTGATACAGGCAACTCGGCATAGCCACCAAAATAAAAGGAGGTAACATTACTTACACCATCTTTAATATTTTGTGTAGCACCCCCCCCCAATAGCGCAACACTTGCCAAATTAACTCCACTTTTAACACCATACTTTAAATTTTTTAACACAGTTTGGGCAATTAAAGCATTGCAAACCCAAGTTAGTGCTAACAACAAGTATATTTTTTTAATCATAATTTTGCATATAATTTAATTTGCACAAACCTATTGCATTGTATTACAAATACAAAGGTTTATTTCTTAATTTGCCAATATTAATGCCTTTACTTAAAGCGAAGGCATCAATTTAAAGTTTTAACCAATACAAAAATTCAAAAATCACGCAAATTTTTAAAACTCTGTAAAACAAAAAAACCGATATTGCTATCGGTTTTTAAAATTCTAATATAAATAACCTTTAGAAAGAAAAGCCTACTAAAACAGAGAATACTCGGTTGCTAGCTTTATAATCATTATTGCCCTCTGCATCAATATTTGCTAAACCCAAACCATAATTTGCACCAAAACTTAAACCGCTTTCTAACCTGTAACCAGCTAAAATATTGGCACCAAAATCAAAAGGTTTAAAATCATCATCAGAACCGCTACCAAATTTAACATCTCTTTCGGGTTGTGTTAATGCTGGTACAATTACCCCATTAAATTTAGTTTCGATATTCGCTTTACCAGCTATGCCATAACCCACATATGGGCCTGCGCCAATGTAAAAACCACTAAAATTAAAAACAGCATTAATGGGAACTTCAATGTACATTAAAGATGTTTTACTCATAACACTACCTGAGCCACCTAGACCCGTCTGCGAATATTCTACTTTGCCCCCTTTACCGCTTAAGGTTAATCCTGGCTGTAGCGAGAAAATTTCAGAAACAGGAATATCCGCAAAGCCTCCAAAATAATACGATGTAGTAAATTTTGTTGCATCTTTCATTTCATTAGGTATATTGCTGCCCGAATATGCAATTGTTGCCAAATTAACCCCACCTCTAAGCCCAAATTTAACGCCATCGTTAGATTGCGCCATAACACTTCCGCTAATTAAAGCTAAAGCTAATAATGTGTAAAATTTTTTCATGTTGTTTTGTTTTAAGTTAAATTTCAACAAATGTAAGTTCTAAACCCTCATAAACAAAACTTTTATATTATATTTAGGTTACATTATCTTAAACTATACCATTTATTAGTAAATACAAAAATGCCATACAACAAACTTACACCCCAAGAAGAATATATTATTATAAACAAAGGTACTGAAGCTCCTTTTACTGGCGAATATACCAACCTTAAAAGTGCGGGTACTTATTTATGCCGCCAGTGTAATACACCATTATATACCTCCGAAACTAAATTTGAATCGCATTGCGGTTGGCCAAGTTTTGATGATGAAATTGCAGGTGCGGTAACTCGTGTGCCTGACAAAGACGGTCGCCGAACCGAAATTGTTTGTGCTAATTGTGGCGGACATTTAGGTCATGTTTTCGAGGGCGAAAATTTTACAGAAAAAAACACTAGGCATTGTGTAAATTCTTTAAGTATGTTGTTTATACCAAAGGAATAAATAGCCTCGGGCAGCGGGCTTTCGGGCAATGGGCTTCGGGCTTTCGGGCAACGGGCAATGGGCTTCGGGCTTTCGGGCAATGGGCTTCGGGCAACGGGCTTCGGGCTTGCGAGTCTTGGGCAATAGAGAGCGTGAATACTTAAGCGATAAAAATGTGTTATTAAACTTCGCCACTATGATTTACGAAAATAAAAATCCGTATTAATCTGTGAAATCCTTATAATCAGTGCTCTATTTGTTTGGATTGATAGATGTTAGGATACGGTAGTAATTTAAAATCCGTGTCAATCTGTGAAATCCTTATAATCTGTGCTTCATTTGTTTGGATTGATAGATTTTAGGATAGATAAGTGATTTAAAATCCGTGTTAATCCGTGAAATCCTCATAATCTGTGCTTCATTTGTTTGGATTGATAGATTTTAGGATAGATAAGTGATTTAAAATCCGTGTTAATCCGTGAAATCCTCATAATCTGTGCTCCATTTTCTTGTATTAGGCTTTTGGAATTGATAGATTTTAGGTTGGATTAGTATTTTAAAATCCGTGTTAATCCGTGAAATCCTTATAATCTGTGCTCCATTTGTTTAAATTGATAAATTTTAGGATGGATTAGTGATTTAAAATCCGTGTCAATCCGTGAAATCCTTATAATCTGTGCTTCATTTGTTTGGATTGATAAATGTTAGGATGTGTTGGTATTTTAAAATCCGTGTTAATCTGTGAAATCCTCACAATCTGTGATTATGTTTGTTAAAATGGAAAAAATTTTAATTACTGGCAGCAACGGATTATTAGGTCAAAAACTAATTGATTGTATTTTAGCCAATAATAGTTACCAATTAATAGCAAGCAGCAAAGGCAAAAACCGCCACCCAATACAGCAGGGTTACATTTACGCCGAAATGGATATTACCAATGAAAGTCAAATTAATGCAGTAATTTCCCAACACAACCCCAATATAATTATACATACCGCTGCATTAACCAATGTTGATACCTGCCATATACAGCAAAATTTATGTTGGCAAATGAATGTTACTGCTGTTTCGTACCTTATAAAAGTTTGCGAAATAAACAGTATAAGATTAATACACCTATCTACCGATTTTATTTTTGATGGACAAAATGGACCTTACACCGAAGATGCACCACCTAATCCGTTATCATACTACGGGCAAAGTAAATGGGCTGCCGAACAATTAATAATGCAAGCCAATATTAAATGGGCAATTTTACGCACTATTTTAGTATACGGTGTGGTTAGAGATTTAAGCCGCTCTAACATTGTTTTATGGGCAAAAAACGCTTTGCAAAAAGGCGAAACCATAAACGTAATTAACGACCAATACCGTACCCCAACCCTAGCCGAAGATTTGGCAGATATTTGTTTACTTGCAGCGCAGAAACAAGCCCAAGGTGTTTATAATGCATCGGGGACAGATATGATGAGCATTTTAGATTTGGTTTTGGCTGTTGCCGATTTTTATAATTTAGATAAAGATTTAATAAACCCAATTTCATCAGCATCGTTAAATCAGGCTGCTATAAGGCCACTAAAAACTGGTTTTATCTTACAAAAATCCATTAAAGATTTGGGCTATAATCCACACTCGTTTAGCCAAGGTTTAAAAATTATGGATGATCAATTAAAACAAATAGAAGCTGTTGGGTAATTCAATTGATTAGTTTAAACATTGTTTTAACACTTTTTAATAGTAAAAAAAACCAATACTTAATTTTTTTAGTATATCTATTAAAATTAAAAATTTAAAAAAAGCTTGTAAAACAGTTAAGCTCCAACGGGGAGAAGGAGCTTAAACAAACCAATTATAAACCTAAATTATGAAGAGGCTGTAGGGGTAGGAGTCGAACCTACACGAAGTGGTTATGTACCATTGCTGGTATTTCCCAAGCCTTCGCCACCGAGACGAGGAGGTGTGTCTGCCAATTTCACCACCCTACAATGTATTTATTTTAAAAATTATTTTTGAAAGTTTTGATTTTCTAATCGTATGATACAAATGTAATAGAATACTATTTACGTTGCAAATTTTTTAATAAAATAATTTAATTTTTATATATTTTTTATTTATTTTTGTTAAATCGTAAAAACTTTTAAACTATGATTGATAAAAGCCGCCTAAATTTAGAAATTGATAATTTGGATATTGATATCCTCTCTATCTTAATGAAAGATGCAACTACTGCATACACCGAAATTGCCAAAGAACTTATTGTTTCGGGCGGCACTATACACGTACGTATGAAAAAAATGGAAGATTTAGGTATTATAAAAGGCTCGAACCTTATTGTTGACGCACAAAAAGTGGGTTACGATGTTTGCGCTTTTTTAGGAATTTACTTAGAAAAAGGCTCCATTTATAACGATGCTGTGGCTCAACTAAAAAAAATTAGCGAAATTGTGGAGTTACATTACACAACCGGGGCTTACTCTATGTTCGCAAAAATTATATGTAGAGATACAAATCATTTACGTCACGTACTTAACGACGAAGTACAATCTATTGCCGGCATACAACGTACCGAAACTTTTATTTCGTTAGAAGAAAGTATAAAAAGGCAAATTAGTTTAAAATAGCTTGGCAAGATTATTGATATTTTAAATAAACATATCAATGAATTTACGCTATGGCAAAAGATAAAAAATGGGAATCGGGGCCAGAACCTTCTAATCCTGATGCAAGATTAAAAGAACAATTAGAACGAGCAAAAAATGAAGCTGATAGGCAAAATAAAAATTTAGAAAAACCTATTGAGGGTTCGTATAAAGAAAAAAACGGTGATGATGATACTGCATTTGAAGGTTTAAAAAACGAACCTAAAGTAGATTAGCTATTATCTAAATCCATTTCTCTTTGCGCACATTCTCTCTTTTAATTCAAAAAAACTAATCGCCGGCCCAGGTCAAACGCATTTAAGATTTTGGTACATAATTTATATTATGAGATACTTGGCTTCAATCTTAATAACAAAAAAATATGTGCTTTTGTCACTCTGAGTGCAACGAAGAGTCTCAAGAACGCCTTTTATGAGACTCTTCACTTCGTTCAGAGTGACAGAACGTAGTACAGAGCAATAATTCTTTTAAGAAAATAATTTTACAATTATTAAATGCGTTAGCCTTAATCGCCGGCCAGCTCCTTTAAAGCATAAGGAATTTGTTTTATTACAGCTGTTGCCGTAACCGAAAACATTTTTTTTGCTAACTGTTCGCCCACATACCCATGGGTAAATACAGCAATTAGTACCGCTTTTTCTATTTCATAACCTTGTGCAATAATGCTAGTTATTATACCTGTTAAGGCATCGCCCATGCCTCCATTTGCCATAGCTGGCGACCCTGAAGAATTAAAATAACAATCCCCGTTAGGGTTAAAAATCATAGTGTAACGGTTTTTTAAAACAATATATACTTGTAATTTTTTTGCCTGTTTAAAAGCAGTTTCAATACGTTGCCAACAAGTTTGGTGTGAGCCAAATAACCTGTCAAACTCTTTAATATGAGGAGTTAGTACCGAATTTTTGGGAATTAAATCAATTAACTGGGCGTTTTCGCTTAAAATATTTAAGGCATCGGCATCTAACACCAATGGTTTTTTAAATGTTTTTAAAACTGATTTTAAAAGCGTATTAGCTTCGTTGTTAATACCTAAACCTGGACCAATGGCTATTACAGTATATTTTCCAAAATCAATTGTTTCATCATTACTGGAAACAAACATTGCCTCGGGTATGCGGGTATTTAATGCCGTTAAAGCGCTGCTGTTTACCATTGCGGTTGTTAAACCTGCCCCTGTTTTAAGGCATGCTTCGGTGCATATTAAAGCAGCACCCATAGTTTTGGTATTACCAGCAATTATTAAAGCATGACCTAAATGGCCTTTATGAGTAAAAGGTTCGCGGGGTTTCAACCAATTTTGTACGTCGCCTTTCCAAAACCAAAAATATGGTGTAGCAATAGTTTGTATAAAATTTTCATCAAGACCAATATTAACTACTTTCCATTTTTTAATAAATGGGTTTGATAATGGCAATAAAAAATTAAGTTTAGGCCGTTGAAAAGATATTACCCAATCGGCACAAATAATTTTATTATTAAAAGGTTCGCCTTCGGCGGGCAAACCGCTGGGTAAATCAACAGCAATTTTATAAGCAGTTAAATTATTTATTTTTTCGATTAGTTGAGACCATTCGCCGGCTAACGCTTGATTTAATCCGTAACCAAAAAGTGCATCAATAACAAAATCAACTTGATGTGCTTCTAGGTCCTCGGCTTTGCTTAAATAAAATATATCAGCATCTAAGGTTTGTAAACGTTCTAAATTTTGTTTAAAATTTAGCGTTTCTTTTTCATCAAAATTGGCAATAAATACTTTAATTTGGGTAAACCCTTCGCCAATTAACATACGGGTAATAGCCAAACCATCTCCCCCGTTATTCCCTTTTCCACAAAAAACTAATATTGCTTTTTTTCGGTCGGTAAATTTACTTAAAAAAGTTGTTACAAAAGCGTTGCAGGCTCTTTCCATTAATTCCCACGAACTAATAGGTAGGTTTTCTATAGTATATTTATCGGCTAATTTGGTTTGTGCCGCAGTTAAAAGTTTAAGCATTGCAAATTGGTTTAGGCTATTAAAATTATTGAAATTTACGCTTTAAAAATCCAATTTACCAAATTTTACTCTTCGTAACCAAAACTTTTTAAATAGTTACTTTTTTGTCTCCAATCGGGCAATACTTTTACAAACATTTCTAAAAAAACTTTCTTTTGTAAAAACTCTTCCATATCTTGACGGGCATAAGTGCCTACTTTTTTAAGCATTGAACCACCCGTTCCTATTAAAATATTTTTTTGAGAATCGCGTTCAACAACAATTTCGGCACTAATTTTTACAATCTCGGGCGATTCTTTAAAAGAAGTAATAATCACTTCCGAGCTGTATGGTATTTCTTTTTTATAAAATTTAAATATTTTCTCCCTTATCATTTCCGAAACAAAAAAACGTTCGCTACGGTCGGTTAGTTCGTCTTTTTCGTAATAAGGAGGGTGTACAGGTAAGTTTTCGGTAATAAAACTTTTTACGGTTTCTACATTATAGGTATGTAAGGCTGATATGCCCACAATACCGTTAGGGTTAAGCTTTTCTTTCCAATAAGCAATTTTTTCTTCTATTTTTTCGTTGGTAGATTCATCTATTTTATTGATAACCACCAGTATTTTAGCTTCGGTTTTTTTTAATTTTTCTAAAACTTCTTCTTCGTCTTGTTTTTCATTAATATCGGTTACAAAAATCAAAATATCGGCATCAACTAACGATTCATCAACAAAATGCATCATACTTTCTTGCAAACGGTAGGCAGGTTTTATAACACCAGGGGTATCGGAAAACACAATTTGGTAATCTGGTTCATTTACAATGCCAATAATTCGGTGACGAGTAGTTTGCGCTTTTGGCGTGATAATGGCCATTTTTTCACCCACTAGGGCATTCATGAGGGTCGATTTTCCTGCGTTAGGTTTTCCAATTATGCTTACAAATCCGGCTTTGTGCTCCATTTAAAATTTTTTTTAAATAATATTTGATTACAAAGAAACGAATTATATCTTTGCAGTCCAATTTAGGAGAAACATATTAAAATGTTTTACTAGGTTAAAAACAAAAAAACAGTGCGGGGTGGAGCAGTTGGTAGCTCGTCGGGCTCATAACCCGAAGGTCATCAGTTCGAGTCTGGTCCCCGCTACCTACGAAAGTTGAAATGACACTTTCTGATTTAACAAAATGGCCCGTTCGTCTAGGGGTTAGGACGTTAGATTTTCATTCTAGAAACAGGGGTTCGATTCCCCTACGGGCTACAAAAAGACACCAATATCTTGTAAGTTAAACTTTACAAGATATTGTTTTTAAAAGGTCTTTTAAGTTGGTATATGTTTAATTTTAAGCACATACTAAAAACTCCCTCATTTTTAGTTATTTTCTTTATTTTTTTAAGTCTGTTTGCGTCTGCTCAAGCAATTGCACAAACCACCTATACCCTAAAAGGAATTGTTGTGAATGATCAATTTGTTGCCATAAGCAATGTTTCGGTATTTGATTTAAATACTAAACAGTCAGTTTTAACTAACCAAAATGGTGAATTTAAATTTTATAATATTGGTAAAGGCTCAATTACTATTAAATTTTCAATTGAGGGATACGAAACCACTACTAAAACCATCCTAGTTAAAAAAGATTTATCAAATCTTACTATACAACTAAACAAATCTCCATTAGTATTAGAAGAGGTAATGGTTATCTCCACAAAAAAAGAGGAAAATCTCCAGAATGTTAACTCTAGCATAACTGTTTTATCTACCAAACAAATCACTGAAAATAGGATATTGAATTTAAAAGATATATCAGGCTGGTCGCCGAATTTAAATTTAGCCAACTCTGGTGATAATAGAAATGTAACCTCAATAAGAGGAATTACAACTACTTCTTACGACCCTGCGGTGGCAGTTTATATTGATGGCGTAAATCAGTTTGGAATGGATACCTATATTTCTGGGTTGTTAGATGTTGAACGTATAGAAATTTTAAAAGGCCCACAAGGAACACTTTATGGCAGAAACGCAATGGGTGGCGTAATTAATATAGTTACAAAATCGCCATCGAATACAACTAAGGGATTTGTTGAAGCTGGTATCGCTAACTTTAATCAAAATCGTTACAGTTTCGGTGTTTCTCATCCTTTAATTGAAAATAAATTGTATTTATCTGTATCTGGTTTACATACAAATTCTGATGGTTTTTACAAAAACGAATTCAACAACTCAGCTTTCGATAAACAAAATTCATATTTAGGAAATTATTATTTAAAATATTTGGCCGGCCCTAAACTTACCATAACGTTAAATATGAAGCATTTTTCTGTTAGCAATAATGGTATTTTCCCCTTAGTGGCAGATGCAAATTCGGCTTTGTCTAATCCTTTTAAAGTTAATGTTAATGCAATTTCTAACGCAGTCGACCGTAATTTAAACAGCTCGCTGGCAATAAATTACGCAGCTACAAATTTCGATTTTACATCCCAATCCTCATATCAATCTAATTATAGGTATTACAAAAAACATTTAGATGGAGATTTCTCACCTTTTGATGCCATTTCAATTTTTAATAATTATGGTAAAGATTGGAACAAGGTTGAGGTTTTTACACAAGATTTTTCGTTCTCATCCTCAAAAGCAAAACAAAAACCGCTACAATGGTTGGTAGGTTCCTACTTGTATTTACAAAAAAACCCTGTTAAGCAGGCCGTACATTTCGGTGAAGATGCAATGATGGCTGGTGCAGACTTTACAAATTTTACAATTCTTAATACTAATGTAAGTAACAGCAAAGGTGCTGCCTTATATGGCCAATTAGATTATGCCATTAATTCAAAATTACATTTAACTGGGGGATTACGTTATGATGGGGAAAGGAAGTCGCTATCAATTAAAGGTAAATTTGGGATGGACGGGCAACCAATGATTACAACGCGTACCGACACTTCAAAAACTGTAAATTACCATGCACTCTCACCTAAGTTTGCTGTTGGTTATACGATTGACCCACAATCAACCCTTTTTGCTTCGTATAACCGAGGCTTCCGAACCGGAGGAATTACTCAACTATCTTCCGACCCCAGTCAACCTGCACTTAATTCATTTAAGCCAGAATACAGTAATAACTTAGAAATAGGGTCTAAAAACATGTTATTTAATAAACGTTTAAGACTAAATATGAGCGCTTTTTACACTTTAGTAACCGATGCGCAAATTCCAATACTTGTTTTACCAGATGCCTTAACTTATACTCAAAATGCTGGAGAGTTGTTAAGTAAAGGGTTCGAAATAGAAATGGGAACATCAGAATGGAAAGGCCTAAGCATAACTAATGGATTTGGTTATACTGATGCAAAATACACTAAGGTAAAAGCTAACTCAAATCAAAATGATCTGAATCTTGTAAATAAAAAACAAATTTTTACCCCTAATATGACAAATTTGATGGCATTAAAATATGCTATCAAACTAAACAAATTAAAAAATATTAAACTTACAACCATTGGCGAGTGGAAATATGTAGGCGACCAATTCTTTGATTTTGCAAATGCAATAAAACAAGAAAGCTTTCATATATACAATACACGTTTAATTTTATCTACAAAACACTGGGAATTAAGTGGTTGGGCAAATAATTTATTAAATAAAATTTATATTGATTATGCATACGAATTTGGTGCTACACACTTGGGCAACCCTAGAAGTTTCGGCGGTGCTTTGAAAATAATGTTTTAGAGGGAAATTAGATTTGTTTTACAAACTATTATTGTGTGATAATGTGGCTTTAGTTGTTAGGCTATCAAATTGACTATAAAAAAAAATTTCAAACTAAATAAAATCAACTTTAAACCATTAATCAACTATATCAAGGTTTATGAAATATACAAATTAGGTTATTTGTCAATTTTTAAAGCACAATCAATTACAAAATTTAATTTTCTATTTATTAGAATTGTAAGATTTAGCGATTGTGTATCTTTAGCAAAAAATATGTTTTAATAAAACTTTCTTCTACTTTAGCTTTTAATAATTTTTTTCGATACTAATGCAATTAAAAGTACTAAACCCTAGAAATGCATTAAATAAGGCTTTTTTAAAAGTAAAACCCAATAGAATAGATATTGATGTTTTTAAAACTAACCTTATACAATTATTAGATTGCACAAACGATAGAGAATCTGAAGAGTTTCATAAAAATTTAATTATAGATTTTTTAAAAAAAACCTATTTCGAACCTTACCATTTTATAAATACCAAAGGCCGAAACGACCTTGTAATACATAACAGTAATAACGCAAGCAGCTCGGTTGGTGTAATTATTGAAGTTAAAAAGCCAACCAACAAGGCCGAAATGATAAGTATCAATAAGCTAAATTCGAAAGCTTTACACGAATTGGTGCTTTATTACTTACGCGAACGTATTACCCACAAAAACCTTGAAGTAAAACATTTGGTTGCAACTAACATAAACGAATGGTTTATTTTTGATGCTGTTGTATTTGATAAACTTTTTGCACAAAATAATAACCTAGTAAAACAATTTAATGATTTTGAAGCGGGGCGATTGGCCGGTACTAAAACCGATTTTTTTTACAAGCAAATTGCCGAACCCTTTATTAACCAGATTTTAGCTTCACTACCCACGGCAGGTATTGGTAGCGAGCTTGAATTTACCTATTTTAATTTTCAAGATTATCAAAAACCACTCCGTAATAACGATAAAACAGATGATAACAATCTTATTGCTTTATTCAAAATTCTTTCTGCCGAGCATCTGTTAAAACTTCCATTTACCAACGATAGCAACAGTTTAGATAAAAGATTTTACAGCGAGCTTTTACATATTATTGGTTTAACCGAAACTAAAGTTGGGGGTAAAAAATTAATCGAAAGAAACAAAGAAAACGAGAGAAACAGTGGCAGTTTGCTAGAAAATGCAATTTTACAACTTGATAGTTTAGACAAAATAAATCGCTTAAACAAACCAAGTTTATTTGGGAAAAACTTTAATGAACGCTTATTTAACGTAGCACTAGAGTTAAGCATTACTTGGATAAACAGAATTTTGTTTCTAAAATTATTAGAAGCTCAACTTATTACCTATCATAATGGCGCTAAATCCTATGCTTTTTTAAGTATTGATAAAATAAAAAACTATGATGATTTAAACAGTTTGTTTTTTCAAGTTTTGGCTCGAAAGTATGACGACAGAAACTACGATGTAAAAACAGCTTTCGAAAAAGTGCCTTACCTAAATAGTTCGCTTTTTGAACCTACCGAAATTGAGCAAGTTACTTTATTTATTAGCAACCTAAAAGATGATAAAACAATTCCTGTAATTTCGACAACGGTTCTTAAAAACAACCAAGGAAAAAAACTAACCGGCAGTTTAACAACTTTGGCTTATTTGTTCGAGTTTTTAAACGCTTATGATTTTGCTAGCGAAGGCAAAGAAGAAATTCAAGAAGAGAATAAATCACTAATTAACGCATCAGTTTTAGGGTTGATATTCGAAAAAATAAATGGCTATAAAGATGGTTCTTTTTTTACGCCTGGTTTTATTACCATGTTTATGTGTAGAGAAACTTTACGAAAAGTGGTAGTTCAAAAATTTAACCACTATTGTTTAAACCATGATTTACAAGATTTACGGATTGCTAAAATTGAAACTATTGAAGATATTTATAGATTAATTCCCAATAAAATAACCATAAAAACGGCTAACGAAATAGTTAATTCAATTAAAATTTGTGACCCTGCCGTTGGCTCCGGCCACTTTTTAGTTTCGGCTTTAAATGAATTAATTGCTGTTAAAAATGATTTGAAAATTTTAGTAGATAAAAATGGTAAATCGTTACATAGGTACGAAATAGAAGTAATTAATGATGAATTGGTAGTCACCGAAGAAGATGGTAAATTATTTGAATATCAACCTTCAAAAAATTTTATTGGCGAAACAAAAGTTAGCGAAAGCCAGCGGTTACAAGAAACCTTGTTTCACCAAAAGCAAACCATTATAGAAAACTGCCTTTTTGGTGTTGATATTAACCCAAATTCGGTAAAAATTTGTCGTTTGCGTTTATGGATTGAATTACTTAAAAATGCCTATTATAATACCTCCTCGGCAGGTGAGCGTGGTGGCGAATTAGAAACCCTCCCAAACATAGATATTAATATAAAATGCGGCAACTCTTTAGTAAGTCGGTTTGCCATTAATGCCGATTTAAGCCAAACACTAAAAAAAAGTAAATGGACTATAAACGATTATAAAATAGCAGTTGATACCTACCGTAACGCCGAAAATAAAGAGCAGAAACGGGAGATGGAAAATTTGATAAGCAGTATCAAATCCGATTTTAGAAATGAGTTTTCTTTAAACGACCCCAAAGCAAAAAAGCAAAGGAAATTATCGGGCGATTTATTTACACTAACCAACCAAGGTCAACTTTTCGAAAAAAACAAAAATGAAATAGCCGATTGGAATAAACAAGTTTTACACCTTACCGATGAACTTAAAAAATTAGATACTGAAATAGAAGAAATTAAAAACAACAAAATTTATGATAATGCTTTCGAGTGGCGGTTCGAATTTCCAGAAGTTTTAAACCACGATGGCGATTTTGTAGGGTTTGATGTAATTATTGGTAATCCGCCGTATTTTTCAAATTCTACAATGGAAAGCAATACTCAGCAATATTTTACTGCGGCTGGCTACAAAACTTTTACAAAAAATGCAGATATATATTGCTTATTTATAGAATTGGCTAAAAAAATTGGAAATAATTATGGCATAAATCATTTAATTGTTTCTAATAAATGGCTTACAGCAAATTATGGGCTTAAAACAAGGACTTTTCTTACGGAACATACCAGTACAATTTTTATTATTGATTTTAATAAATTTCAGGTGTTTGATGAAGCTAGTGTAGATTCTTGCTTACTATCGTTTTCGAATAAAAATGGTAAAACAACCGATTATTTAGAGTTTGACATAAAAGACAAATCTGAAACGGTAGTAGATTTTCTTAACAATATAACATCGGCAACTAAAACAATCAGTTTAAACGATAATTGGAATATTGGCGGTTTCGAATATCAAACCATAAAAGAAAAAATTGCTTTAAATGGTAAGCAATTAATAAACTGGGATGTTAAATTTTATAGGGGAATAACAACAGGTTTTAATGAGGCTTTTGTAATTGATGAGGCAACAAAAAATAAATTACTGGCTGCGGATAAAAAAAATTCGAATGTGATTAAGCCACTTTTAAGAGGAAGAGATATAAAAAAATATGGGTTTGTTCACAATAATTTATGGTTAATATTTACCCAAAGAGGATTTAACGAAAATAAATATAAATTTATAATAGAGTATTTAAGTAAATTTAAATTAAAATTAACTCCAAAAATAAATGACGAAATAGTAGGTAGAAAAACAGGAAACTATAAGTGGTTCGAAGTTCAAGATGTTTCAGTATATTCAAAAGAATTTGAAAAGGAAAAATTAGTTTTTACAAAAGCATCAAAAATTCAAGCATTTGCGTACGATAACCAAGGGCATTTTGTATTAAATACCAGTTACATTTTAACTGGCGAAAAACTAAAATATTTATTAGCAATTCTAAATTCGAAACTAGTACAATTTGCGTTTAAAAACTTTTACCAAAGTGGTGGCATTGAGGGCGAAATTACTATACAAGCTATAGAACAAATTCCTATTGCCTACCCAACTACCAAGCAGGAAATAAAAATCACAAAACTTGTGGAGCAAATTTTAGATAAAAAAAACCAGAACCCCAACTCTATTTTAACAAATTTAGAAACCCAAATAGACCAGATAGTCTATCAGCTTTACAATCTTACTAAAGAGGAAATTACAGTTATAGAAAATAGTTCCTTTAAATAAAAAACAATTTTATTTCTAACACTATAAAATGAAATAGAAAACCAAGAGTTATTGCGTTTTTAAACTACTGCCAAGCTGACACTCCTAAATACCATCCCATCTAAAACATCTAATCAATTAATGTAAATTTGGCAAAGCTTAGCTTGTTTTTTACAATTTTACGTTTTGGCATAATGTGTGAACAAATAATCCCGAACTTAAGAAATCAACAAATAATAAATACAAAATTATGGCATTAAACATTAAACCAATTGCCGATAGGGTAGTTGTTGAAGCTGCCCCGGCAGAAACCATCACAGCGTCGGGTATTTACATTCCCGATACTGCACAAGAAAAACCACAAAAAGGTACTGTTGTAGCTGTTGGTCCAGGCAAATACGCCGATACTACAGGTACTTTAATACCAATGAGTGTGGTCGTTGGAGATTCGGTTCTTTACGGAAAATACTCTGGTCAGGAGTCTCAAATTGATGGTAAAGATTATTTAATTATGAGAGAATCGGATATTTACGCTGTTCTTTAAATTCAAAAATTAAAATTCAAAATTAAAAAACTTGCAAGCTTATATATTCGCTTGTATTAAAAATCAAACAAAATGGCAAAACAAATTAAATACAATGTAGAAGCTCGCGACGCTTTAAAACGTGGGGTAGATATTTTAGCAAATGCAGTTAAAGTAACTTTAGGCCCAAAAGGGCGTAATGTAATTATCGATAAAAAATTTGGCGCACCAATTATCACTAAAGATGGAGTAACGGTTGCTAAAGAAATTGATTTAAAAGATACTTTAGAAAACATGGGTGCCCAAATGGTAAAAGAAGTAGCCTCAAAAACTGCCGACATTGCTGGTGATGGTACTACAACTGCAACCGTTTTGGCGCAAGCAATTGTTACTGCGGGTATTAAAAACGTAGCATCGGGTGCTAACCCAATGGATTTAAAACGTGGTATTGATAAAGCGGTTGCTGCGGTGGTTGCAAACCTTAAAGCGCAGTCTCAAACCGTTGGCGATGATAACAACAAAATCAAACAAGTTGCTTCAATATCGGCCAATAACGATGAAGTAATTGGTGCACTAATTGCCGAATCAATGGCTAAAGTGGGTACGCAAGGTGTAATCACAGTTGAAGAGGCCAAAGGTACCGAAACCGAAGTTAAAACGGTTGAAGGTATGCAGTTTGATAGAGGTTACTTATCTCCTTATTTTGTTACCAATGCCGATAAAATGGAAGTGGACTTAGAAAGCCCTTACATTTTAATTTACGATAAAAAAATAAGCAATATGAAAGAGTTGCTGCCAATACTTGAAAAACAAGTACAAACCGGCAAGCCTTTGTTAATTATTGCCGAAGATTTAGATGGCGAAGCTTTAGCTACTTTGGTAGTTAACAAAATTAGAGGTTCGTTAAAAGTGGCTGCCGTTAAAGCGCCAGGCTTTGGCGACCGTAGAAAAGCGATGTTAGAAGATATTGCCATTTTAACTGGCGGTACTGTGATTTCGGAAGAGCGTGGTTATAAATTAGAAAATACTGATTTAGAACATTTAGGTAAAGCCGAGAAAATTACTATTGATAAAGACAATACTACCGTTATTAATGGAAGTGGCGACGGCGAATTAATTAAAGCTAGAATTAACGAAATTAAAGCGCAGATTGAAACTACAACATCAGACTACGACAAAGAAAAACTACAAGAGCGTTTAGCTAAATTGGCTGGCGGTGTTGCTGTTTTATACATTGGCGCAGCTACCGAAGTAGAAATGAAAGAGAAAAAAGACCGTGTTGACGATGCTTTACATGCAACCAGAGCAGCTGTTGAAGAAGGTATTGTTGCAGGTGGAGGCGTTGCCTTTATTAGAGCAGTTGAAGCTTTAGCCGACCTTAAAGGTGCAAACGAAGACGAAAACACTGGTATTAAAATTATAAAAAGAGCCATTGAAGAGCCTTTGCGTCAAATTTGTGCAAATGCTGGTGTAGAAGGTTCTATTGTAGTACACAACGTAAAAGAAGGAACTGGCGATTACGGTTACAATGCCCGTACCGATGTTTACGAAAACTTAATTAGTGCAGGTGTAATTGACCCTACAAAAGTTGCCCGTGTAGCTTTAGAAAACGCAGCATCTATTGCAGCTATGCTTTTAACTACCGAGTGTATTTTAGCCGACGAGCCAGATGCCGAAAAAGACCACGCACCTGCTATGGGTGGCGGCGGTATGGGCGGCATGATGTAGATAATTAGAACGCCCGAATTCTTCGCTCAAAGCGAAGGCTTCGGTAAATTATAAACTTAGCAAAGCCCTGTCATTCAGAGCGAAGCGAAGTGTATAATTGTCATTCTGAGCAGAGCGAAGAGTCTCACAAAACCTCCCTGTTTATTAATTTAAATAGGGAGGTTTTTTATATTCTAAAACACGTGATTTTACAAAGCTTCGGTAAATATTAAAAGCTAAGAATGTTATTTATAACAGAGCGTAGAATCTAAATTACATTAAACCTATTCCTTGTTTGCACTTATAACCCTTTTAAACCTCCAAAAACAACTCCCTAATCCCCTTCCTCCACTATCACAAAAACATCCTCGTTATCCTTCTTCATTAAATACTTTTCGCGGGCAAATTTTTCGAGTTTTTGTTGGTCGGTGGTAAGTTCTGTCAAATCTTTTTCTACTTGTGAAATTTCTTTTATGTAAAATTCTTTTTCGGCTTTTAATTTGTTTACATCGTCTCGGTAATCTAATTGCGATGCTAAATCGTTACGGTCAAAAAACAGCATCCACACCAAAAAAACCGTACCAGTAATTAGGTATTTATTTTTAAAAACACTAGCTAATATTTTCATTTTCTTTTATTTAACAATAACAATTTTGTAAATGTAAAGCTATTTTATTAGTTAAGCATTAATTAATCTTTACCAAAAGAAAGTTCTTTCTGAAAAAACTTGGCGTACTTTCGTCTATCAAATTTATACAATTTTGCCGCCCTGTACGATACGCCCTCCTGCTTCTCGTCAAGCTCCTTTAAAATATCGTAACTCAACATTTTTTTTCTGAAGTTTCGTTTATCAAGTTCCTTGTTTAAAATAACCTCGTACAGGTTTTGCAGTTGGGTTAGTGTAAATTTTTCGGGCAAAAGCTCAAAAGCAATGGGTTCAAAACTTATTTTGCTTCTTATTTTATCAAACCCTTTATTAAAAATTTGTGTATGGTCAAATGCTAAAGCGGGCATATCTTTTACGGGCATCCAAAATGCTTTACTGGCATAATTGGTAATGGGTTTTAGTTCTTTTTGGCCATCAAGCCTTATCATAGCATTGTAGGCAACCGTAATAACTCTGCCTGATGGGTGCCTGTTTACCTCGCCAAAAGTATGGAACTGCTCCATATAAATGCCTTTTAAACCTGTTAATTCGTATAAAATACGTTGTGCGGCGTGGTCTATACTTTCATTTTGTTTAACAATATTGCCGGGCAAAGCATACCAACTTTTATAAGGTTCTTCGTTACGTTCAATCAATAAAATTTTTAGCTCTCCTTCGTTAAGGCCAAAAATTATACAATCGATAGAAAATATCGAATCAAAGTTTTGTAGCAGTTTTTCCATACATTATTACATTGGTTTGGTTTAGGATTTAATCCCAAAAGTTAAAAATAATAAAAAATATTACTTAGTGTAACAATTACACCCTATCTTAGTAATTATTTTAAAAGAATGTTCAAAAAAACCCATGTCCAAAATTAAAAAAATTGCAGTTTTTACCTCTGGTGGCGATGCCCCAGGAATGAATGCCTGCATTAGAGCGGTTGTTAGAACTGGTTTGTACCATAAGTTAGAAATGGTGGGTATTATGCAAGGTTATCAAGGTATGATTGATGATAACTTTAAACCTATGACTGCTCACTCGGTTAGTAATATTTTGCAAATAGGGGGTACCATTTTAAAAACGGCTAGGTGTTTAGATTTTAAAACCGAAGAAGGTATGGAAAAAGCATACCAAAACGTTAAAAAGCAAGGTATTGATGCCTTGGTGGCCATTGGTGGCGATGGTACTTTTACCGGTGCCGAGCGTTTTTCAAACAAATATAACATACCCATAATTTGTGTACCAGGTACTATTGATAATGATTTATATGGTAGCGATTATACCCTAGGTTTTGATACTGCAACCAATACAGTTATTGAAGCTATTGATAAAATTAGAGACACTGCGGCATCTCACGATCGTTTATTTTTTATCGAAGTTATGGGCCGAGATGCTGGCTGTATAGCTTTAAGAGCCGGAATATCTTGTGGTGCCGAAGCTATAATGTTACCCGAAGTTGATACCGCAATTGATGAGCTGATAAGCAAAATAGAAGATGGTGCGTTAAACAAAAAATCATCGAGCATTGTAATTGTTGCCGAAGGCGATAAAAACGGCGGTGCTTACAACGTAGCCAAATTAGTTAAAGAAAAAATAAATTTTTACGATACCAAAGTTACCATACTTGGCCACTTACAAAGAGGTGGCAGTCCAAGTGCATTTGATAGAGTTTTAGGTAGCCGCATGGGTTTTGCAGCTGTAAATGCCTTATTAAATGGCGATACCCACAAAATGGTTGGGTTGCGTGGAAACAGCATTTGCTTAACAAGTTTAAGCGAAGCAATCCATTTTCATGATTTTAAGCTCGAAGACGATTTAATGCAAATGTCGGCAGTGCTGGCCTAAGTATATATGATAGCCATTATTTACAGCGGCTCGCGTTATGCAAATTGGAAACTGGCAGTAAAGGGCGAAGTTGTTGCCGATTTTAAAACCGTGGGCATAAACCCTTTTATTAACGACGAAAAGTTTATAACTAACTTATTAAACAAAAACAATAAACTAATACATTTTGCCGAAAAAATTAAGAAAATTTATTTTTTTGGTGCAGGTGCAACATCGGCAGAGCGTAACCAAATTATAGAAAACGCTTTTACAAAATTTTTTAAGTTTAGCCGAGTTTTTGTGAATGACGATTTGTTAGCGGCAGCCAAAGCTAGTTGCGAAGATAAAGAAGGAATTACCTGCATTATTGGTAGCGGCTCTAATGCAGCCTATTTTAATGGCAAAAAAATTGTTGAAAACAATTATGGCTTAGGTTATATTTTAGGCGACGAAGGGTCGGCAGATTGGTTGGGCAAAAATTTACTTAAAGCTTTTTTAAATAAAAAAATGCCCTTAAACTTACAGCAGTTTTTTAGTATTAAATACGATTTAGACCGAAAACAAATTTTAGATAAAGTATATAAAAACCCTAACCAAAATAATTTTTTAAGTTCGTTTTCCGATTTTTTTGTCGAACACCGTAACGATATATTTATAAAAACTATGTTAAAACAAGGTTTTTATTTATTTTTCGATACGTATTTAAAACCACTTTTAATAACTCACGGCAACCAACAACCTGTATATTTTGTTGGTACTGTGGCAGCAAATTTTCAAGATTATTTAAGAGAAGTTGCTAAGCAAAATAATATTAATATTGTAACTGTAATTAAAGAACCCATATATAACTTATTAAATTATTACGCACATAAAAATTAAAACAAAATGAAAATTGGAATAAACGGATTTGGCCGCATTGGTAGATTAGCCTTTAGAGCAGCCATCAAAAAAAATATCGACGTTGTAGGTATTAACGATTTGGTAGAACCAGATTATATGGCCTATATGTTAAAATACGATTCGACTCACGGCCAGTTTGATGGTACTATTGAAGTTGTAAACGGTAACTTAGTTGTAAACGGTAAAACCATTCGTGTTACTGCCGAAAGAGACCCAGCAAACCTAAAATGGGACGAAATTGGTGCCGAGTATATTATAGAATCAACTGGTTTATTTTTAACCCAAGAAACTGCTCAAAAACACATTGATGCAGGTGCTAAAAAAGTAGTAATGAGCGCCCCAGCTAAAGATGATACCCCAACTTTTGTAATGGGTGTAAACCATAAAACATTGTTAGCTAGCCAAAATATTGTATCAAACGCATCGTGTACCACCAACTGTTTAGCCCCTATTACCAAAGTTTTAATGGATAATTTTGGAATCATTGAAGGTTTAATGACTACCGTACACGCAACTACTGCAACCCAAAAAACAGTTGATGGCCCATCAAGTAAAGACTGGAGAGGTGGCCGTGGTGCATCACAAAATATTATACCATCATCAACCGGTGCCGCAAAAGCAGTAGGTTTAGTAATACCAGCCATTAAAGGTAAATTAACAGGTATGGCTTTCCGTGTGCCTTTGGCCGATGTTTCGGTGGTTGATTTAACCGTACGTTTAGAAAAACCAGCTACTTACGAGCAAGTTAAAAAAGCAATGAAAGATGCATCGGAAGGTGAGTTAAAAGGTATTTTAGGTTATACCGAAGATGCCGTTGTATCATCAGATTTCTTGGGAGATGCCCGTACTTCTATTTTTGATGCCGATGCTGGTATTGCACTAAACGATAACTTTGTTAAAGTTGTTTCTTGGTACGATAACGAGTGGGGTTACTCTAACAAATTAGTTGATTTGTTAATCCACATGAGTACTGTAAAATAATTAACGCATTTTATTATAAAACCTTCTTTGTTTTGCAAAGGAGGTTTTTTTGGTTTGTGGTATTTTTAAATTAAGCTTGATTGAATTAATACAAACTTGATTTTGTAGGTTAAAAAATGATTTGGGCATTTTTACACCCCCTGTCCTTAGTCTGAAGCGTGGGTTGCGATGTTGGGGACTACGGATTGGTAAATAAAATTTAGTCTCCGACTAAATAATAAAAAATTATTTAATTTTTAAATTATGCCAGAAAGAGGATATCAAATTAGAAATCAGTATGAGATTCATTTTATAACATTTGCTGTTGTAGAATGGGTAGATGTTTTTAGAAGAAGTTTATATGCAGATATTGTGATTGAAAGTTTAAGATTTTGCCAGCAACAAAAGGGTCTAAAAATACATGCTTGGTGTATGATGAGCAATCATTTACTTTTAATTATTTCAGCTTCTAATACAGCATTTACCTTATCAGATATTTTGCGAGATTTCAAAAAATTTACATCCAGTCAAATAATTAAGTGCATAGAAAATAATGAAAAAGAAAGTAGAAAGGGTTGGATGCTTTGGATTTTTAAAAAAGCTGGTGAGCGAAATAAACGAAACGAAAATTATCAGTTTTGGCAACAAGAAAATCATCCGATAGAGTGCTTTAATGCTGAAATATTAGCATCTAAACTAAAATATTTACATGAAAACACAGTAAGAGCGAGCTTAGTTTTATTTGAAGGCGACTGGGTATATTCTAGTGACATTGATTATTACTACGATAATAAAGGGTTATTAGAGATTAGTTTTATTTAATAAGATGCATTTTTGTTTCTTAGTTTAGTCGGAGACTAAATTTTATTTATAAATCCGTAGTGCCACTGCGTGAACACTACGCACAGGGGGCTTCTGGTTAAGCATTACCGACAGGGAAGAATAGAAAAGACTAGGACTTTTAACTACCGATTTCTTAGCTAACATATCAAAAAAAATTGCAGGGTTTTAAATCGTAAACAACCGTTTTCTGCAAATTTTAACACAAAAATTGTGCGAAATATAGATATAAAATGCTGAAACATAAATAGTTAATTGGGTTTTAGGTTCACCTAACTAAATTAAATTATTTATTGTCGACTAATTCAATATCGTTAAATAAAATTGATGCCCAGTCGCTTCCGGCTTGTTCAAATACTACTTTAAAGCTAATTTCTTTTATTTTTTTTATAGGTATAGATATTGCTAATTCGTTGTCTTTTAAGCTTAAAAGTTTGCTTTTATATAAAATTACACCATCGCCCAAAATTTCAAAACTAGCATTTGGTAAGTAATGCATACCCACACTGTTAATTTTTATTTTAGTATTTAACATAGAAAATTCGCCTGCTATTAAAAAGGATTTTGTACCATTTCCATAAAAAGAAATACTCCCTTTTTGATTTTTAAAAAAACTACTTGTAAAAGGCTCGTAACAAACATTGCCAATCTCATCCGTGTTGGTTAAAACATAATTAAGTTGCGAGGTTTTTAAGGTGTCTTTAATACTATATCTTGTGTTGGTTGTTATAAAATTGCTGTAAGTTTCTGTAGCAGAATAAGTTGAACCAACATCTGAGTTGTTTTTATTTAAGAGGATGGGGCTTTCTATGGCATAGCCAAGTGGTTTATCGTTTTTTTTCACCAAATAACCAAAGTTTATGCCATAGCTTTTTTCGAAGTTGAGTTTTATTTTATTTTGACCAATATTGGTAAGTTTTAAAGCCTCTTTAAATTCTCCTTTAATAGGGCTTAATATATTTTTAATAGGTTCAAAAGTAACTTCCCAATTGGTTTCACCACTATTTTTGGGAGTAAAGCTAGCGTAACTACAGCCTTTTGCATTAAAAAACTTACCTTCTTGATTGTCAAAAGTTACTTTAATGATTTTATACCCGTTGGTGCCCAAAGGGGTGCCAAAAACTATTTTATACTCATCATTGGCTATAATTTTACTTTTCCCTACGTATTTTATTTCATTTTTCGTAACCATTATTTTAGCTAATAAAATATCATCAACACCCTGCGTAATGTGTCTGTTAGTGGATATAAGTTGAGGTTTATCTGTTGCTTTAACTATTGAAAAAACTTTACAACTTGCTGGGGCTAAGTTCACAAATACACCGTAATTAAAACAACCAACATATTCTTCTTCCCAAAAATTGTATACGTGGTAATAGCTATCTTTTTGTAAGCCTAACTTTTCCCAGTCAAGTAGGGTAGTACTTTTTTGCTGTGCTTCGTAGTTAAATACACCAACTACATCGTAAATGCCGCTTTTACCTTCAATTTTCAAATCCATAATAGTTTTATTTTTTGAATATCTAAATAAATCTACCGGGTGAACATCCTGAGCTGGAAAAACTTTTTTAAGAATATTAATTCGAGACGGAGCTAAATCTGGCATTTTTTCGGTTATAAAGGTAGACATACCTGTAAGCCCAATGGTGCTTGCCCAAACTTTGGCCATATCTAAAGATAGTGGTGCACCAACCATTACAGGGTCAGGATCAACATACCAAGCTGTATTGTGCAAAAAATAACCAGCTCTAATTGCTTCTAAAACCGAACCAAAACCTGCTATATTTGCCCAAATATCGCCATTACTTCTAGATCCGTTAAAAAACCCAATACCCTCTAGTGGTTGACGCCAACAGCCTAGTAAAAAAGTTTCGTTCCCAACACTTTCTCTTAGTGCTTTTAAGGTATTACGGTAAGCGAAAATTGCATTTTCTTTGGGTTTGCCAAAAGCCGATTGGCTTTTTATATAATCTGGTAATAAAAGCGATTGGCCATCAATTTTTAAATAATCATAATTTTTAAATTGTTTATGTATGGATTTGAAATAGGGCAAAACATTTTTACTTGTTGGGTCTATTTGATAATCGCCTACCCAAAGCCAATTTGATTTAATTGTTGATTTACCCTTTTTATCTAACATAAAAGCACCCGATTTTTGAGCTACTTTTAAATTGCTCTGCCCATGTGGCACTATCCAAAGAGCTGGCGTAAACCCGTTTTGTTTAATTACCATAGCCAATGAATCCATTCCAAATTTAGAAAACCGTTTATTAATATTTGTCCAATCTCGATTATCTCTATCTCCTGTGCCGGTATCTTGCCATGCATCGTCTATTTGAATGTATTTTAAACCATAATTTTTAAAATTTTTTGCTAACCAACGGGTATTTAACAAAGCTTCATCCATATCTAAATCTTGATAATAATGATACCAACTACACCAACCCGTTGCTGGTACTTTAAATATGGTTTTATCAATGGGTACAAAATATTTTACCCCTAAATTTTGTTTAAAATAGTTACTGAAAATTATTTTATCGTTTTTCAGAACCCTATCATTGTTTAAATCGAAATCGGCCTCTCTTATTGTACTTAAATTAGGATTACCTAATGACAAAAAAAGTATATCGCTATTTAGGCTGTCGGTTAAACGGATACCCCTTGTTGAATTTGTTTGACTAAATACTAAACCTTTAAAAATTAACAAACTTGTTAATATGGCAATATTTATAAATTTAAATTTCATTTTTAAAATGTTTAATCGACTATGTTTAATTTTGTTGTAAAATAATTTTAATAAAGTTAATATTTAAAAATTAGCAAAAAAATTATTATCTAAATATTAAAATACATCCAAATAATATATTGTTTGTCTTACAATACTTGCATTCCACCAAATAAAATTGCATTTTTGTGCCACTTATAGAGAAAGACGGAGGGATTAGACCCAAAGATGTCTTAGCAACCTGTAAACATTCAAGGTGCTAAATTCTATTCCGATTCATCGGAAAAAGATAAGTGAAAGTCTTCCCCCAAAAGCCCGACTTTTTCGATATAAGCACCAAACTTACGATAGGTAATTTAAAACTAAGCCTAAAAAACTTTGTTTAAAAAAATATCGCTGTAAAGCTTAAAAAATGAATATTAGAGAAGAACTTCAAAAACGTATTTTAATAATTGATGGTGCAATGGGCACTATGATACAACGCTATAACCTTAGCGAAGCCGATTTTAGAGGCACACGTTTTGCAGGCCACCCAAGCGATGTAAAAGGGAATAACGATTTGTTAAACCTTACTCGCCCCGATATTATTAAAGCTATACACAAAGAATATTTGGCGGCTGGTGCCGATATTGTGGAAACCAATACCTTTAGTACCCAGCGTATTTCGATGGCCGATTACGGAATGGAAGATTTATCGTACGAATTGAGTTTTGAAGGTGCCCGTATAGCCAGAGAAGCAGTTGACGAATATAATTTAATAACTCCTTATCAACCTCGTTTTGTGGCTGGTGCGGTGGGGCCAACAAATCGTACCCTTTCAATTTCGCCCAATGTGAATGACCCTGGTTTTAGGGCAATATCTTTTGAAGAGTTGGAAGAAGCCTATTACGAACAAGTGCGTGGTTTGGTTGATGGTGGTAGTGATGTGCTTTTAATTGAAACCATATTTGATACTTTAAATGCCAAAGCCGCCATTTTTGCCGTAAAACGTTACGAGCAAGAGTTGGCTTTGCAGCCTTCAAATCCGAATATAAAATTTAAAGGCGATATTATGATTTCGGGTACCATAACCGATGCATCTGGTCGTACTTTATCCGGGCAAACCGTAGAAGCTTTTTTAAACTCGATGCGCCACGGCGATTTGCTTTCTATTGGTTTAAACTGTGCTTTAGGTGCAAAAGATATGCGTCCCCACATAGAAGAATTGTCCGAAAAAGCCGATATGTTTGTTACCGCCTACCCCAACGCTGGCTTGCCTAACGAGTTTGGCGAGTACGATGAAACGGCTAAACAAACGGCCGATTTGGTGGATGAATTTATGGCATCGGGCTTTATAAACGTAATTGGCGGTTGCTGTGGCACCACGCCAGATCACATTGCAGCCATCGCCGCCAAGGCAAAAAAATATGCCCCCCGTAAAATTGCACAACCCGAGCCTTTTATGCGCTTAAGCGGATTAGAAGCCGTTACCATTACCCCCGAAACTATGTTTGTAAACATTGGCGAACGTACCAATGTTACCGGATCGCCAAAGTTTGCCAAGCTAATTTTAAACGGAAACTTTGAAGAAGCTTTATCTGTTGCCCGCCAACAAGTTGAAGGTGGTGCACAGGTTATTGATGTGAATATGGACGAGGGTATGCTAGATTCGGAAGCGGCAATGACCAAGTTTCTAAACCTCATCGCATCCGAACCTGATATTTCTAAACTGCCAATAATGGTAGATTCGAGCAAATGGACGGTAATAGAAGCGGGCTTAAAATGTTTGCAGGGTAAAGGAATTGTAAACTCTATATCGTTAAAAGAGGGCGAAGAAAAATTTAAAGAATACGCCCATAAAATAAAACAATACGGTGCAGCAACGGTGGTTATGGCTTTCGACGAAACTGGCCAAGCCGATAACCTAGAGCGAAGAAAAGAAATTTGCCAACGGTCGTACAATATTTTGGTTAACGAGGTTGGTTTTCCGCCTCAAGATATAATTTTTGACCCTAATATTTTAACCGTTGCCACGGGATTAGAAGAGCATAACAATTATGCCGTTGATTTTATTGATGCCACAAGGTGGATAAAACAAAACCTGCCTCACGCAAAAGTTAGTGGTGGGGTTTCTAATATTTCTTTTTCTTTTAGAGGAAATAACACCGTACGTGAAGCAATGCATTCGGCATTTTTATACCACGCCATAAAAGCAGGTTTAGATATGGGCATTGTAAACGCTGGTATGTTAGAGGTTTACGAAGAAATACCTAAAGAACTGTTACAAAAAGTTGAGGATGTTTTATTAAACCGTCGCCCCGATGCCACCGAAATTTTGGTGGACTATGCCGAAACCGTAAAAAACAAAGGCAAAGTAATTGTTAAAGACGAGGAATGGCGCAAAACATCCGTTCAGGATAGACTTTCGCACTCCCTTATTAAAGGTATTATTGATTATTTAGATGTTGATGTTGAGGAAGCCCGACTACAATATGCCAAACCTATTGAAGTTATTGAAGGCCCATTAATGGCCGGAATGAACATTGTAGGCGATTTATTTGGCGAGGGAAAAATGTTTTTACCGCAGGTGGTAAAATCGGCAAGGGTAATGAAAAAAGCCGTAGCTATATTATTGCCTTATATTGAAGCGGGTAAAGAAGCCGGTAGCAACAGCAGCGCTGGCAAAATTTTAATGGCCACCGTAAAAGGCGATGTACACGATATTGGCAAAAACATTGTAGGTGTAGTATTGGCTTGCAATAATTTTGAAGTGATTGATATTGGCGTAATGGTTCCCGCCGCCCGCATTTTAGAAGAAGCAAAAAAACACAATGTTGATATTATTGGACTTAGTGGTTTAATTACCCCATCGCTAGACGAAATGGTGCATTTTGCCAAAGAAATGGAGCGTTTAAATTTAGATATTCCGTTAATAATTGGAGGTGCAACAACTTCACGCATACACACCGCCGTAAAGGTAGATCCGCATTATAAAGGCTCGGTAATACACGTATTAGATGCCTCACGCAGTGTGGGCGTATGTAGTAATTTACTAAATACCGAAACCAAAACAGCTTATATACAAGGTATAAAAGACGATTATTACCAAACCCGTGAAGCTTACAACGCTAAAAAAGTAGATAAAAAGTTTTTGCCCATAGCTGTTGCTCGTAACAGTAATTTTAAAATTTCCCTTAACGGGGAGATACCTAAAGCACCCACATTTACGGGGACAAAGGTTTTAAATAATTTCCCTCTGGAGGATTTGGTGCCTTATATAGATTGGAGTCCGTTTTTTCATACTTGGGAGTTAAGAGGCACATACCCAAAAATATTTGAAGATAAGTTTGTAGGTATTGAGGCACAAAAACTATTTGCCGATGCGCAAATTTTGTTATATCAAATTGTTGATGAGAAATTACTAACTGCCAAAGCTGTGTTTGGTTTTTGGCCAGCAAATAGTGTGGGGGATGATATAGTTTTAACAACTGCCGGCAACGGCACCGCCCCCCTCTCCTTTGGAGAGGGCTGGGGAGAGGAAAAAGTTACCATCCACACTCTTCGCCAACAGGCCGAAAAAGCTAAAGACGAACCTTATTATGCTTTATCAGATTTTATTGCGCCCAAAAGTACTGGCGTACAAGATTATTTTGGTGGATTTGCCGTTACCACAGGCATAGGTTGCGACGAAATGGTGGCCAAATTTGAAGCCGACCACGATGATTACAACAGCATAATGACCAAAGCTTTAGCTGATAGATTAGCCGAAGCTTTTGCCGAAAAATTACACGAATTGGTGCGTAAAGAATATTGGGGTTATGCCACAAACGAAATTTTAGATTCGGAGGATCTTATAAAAGAAAAATACCAAGGCATACGCCCCGCACCGGGTTACCCTGCCTGCCCCGATCATACTGAAAAAGAAACGCTTTTTAATTTGCTAAACGCCGAAGCCGAAATTGGCTTAAAACTTACCGAAAGTTTTGCCATGTACCCTACCGCCGCCGTAAGCGGCTTTTACATGGCGCACCCACAAGCCCGTTATTTTGGCTTGGGCAAAATTAATAAAGACCAAGTGGTTGATTACGCCGCCCGAAAAGGTATGGATTTAGAAACAGCCGAGAGGTGGTTAGGGCCAAATTTGGGATATTAGGGGGTATTGTAAGCTGCTCCCAAAAACAGTACGTTTTAAAAGTAGACACATTTTGAAACTTTAAAAAATTAAAATGTTGCTTAATACTCCGCTAATTTCAATTGTACACTACTAATTTATTAACTAAAAACAAAAAAGCGAATAATAAATCTCAACTTAGCAGCATAAAAATAAATTAAAGTGATAAAAAATATAATTAAGATTACCATATTAGCAACAACAGTTCAATTTTTTTTGGGTTGTATTACCATCACAAAAAAAGAAAACAATTATACTAATGCTCAAAATCAGAATGCAATCTACAAAAATAGCCATGTAACAACTAAAGCCGAACGGGATGCATTAACTCCTGATAAAGTTTTACAAGAATTTAAAGATGGAAACGAACGCTTTAATACTGGCAATGTTACACAACGTATGCATTCGGAAGAAATTAGGAAAGCTGCCACTGGTGGTCAATATCCTAAAGCTATGGTTTTAAGTTGTTTGGATAGCAGAGTGCCGGTTGAAGATGTATTTGACCAAGGCATTGGAGATGTTTTTGTAGGGAGGGTAGCTGGTAACTTTGTTAATACCGACTTGTTGGGGAGCATGGAATTTGCATGTAAAGTTGTAGGGGCAAAACTAATTGTTGTAATGGGTCACCAACATTGCGGTGCCATTAAAGGTGCAATTGATGATGTGCATTTAGGAAATATCACATCAATGCTAGCCAACATAAAGCCTGCGGTAGAAATGAGTAAAAATTTTGAAGGTGAAAAATCTTCTAAAAATGAAACTTATGTAAAGTTAGTAGCTCAAAATAATATTAGAAATACTATTGCTCAAATTAGAGCAAAAAGTGAGATATTAAAAGAAATGGAAGCTGAGGGTGAAATAAAAATAGTTGGAGTATTCTACACCTTGCGAACTGGTAAATTAGAGTTAGTTAACTAACATTATTTAGCATCAATATTAAATAAAAAAAAATGAATTTAAATTTACTAATAGAAAATTTAACCAACCCCGCACTATTATTTTTTGTACTAGGCGTTATCGCAGTTTATGTAAAAAGCGATTTGGAAATACCACCAAACTCATCAAAATTTATCTCGCTATATTTATTATTCTCTATTGGATTTAAAGGCGGGCAAGAGTTATCGCATGAAACATTTACAAGTGAAATAGGATTTTCTATGTTATTTGGAATATGTATTTCGGCTCTAATACCGTTGTACACTTTTTTTATACTCAAAAGGAAACTAAATGTATTTGATGCAGGTGCCATTGCGGCAGCTTATGGCTCGGTAAGTGCCGTAACTTTTGTAACTGCGGTTTCTTATTTAGAAAGTCAGCAATTAAGCCTTCATGGGCACATGGTGGCCATAATGGCATTAATGGAATCTCCGGCAATTATTATAGGGTTGGTATTAATTTCTTCGTATAATAAAGATAAAACAACTACTAAAATCAAAATTCCAACGGTAATAAAACATTCACTTACAAATGGTAGTGTATTATTAATTTTGGGAAGTTTAGTAATTGGTTTTATAGCAAATGCAAAACAAGCCGAAGGTATTAAACCCTTTACCAACGATTTGTTTAAAGGATTTCTTGCTATTTTCTTGTTAGATATGGGGATTACAAGTGGTAGAAAACTAAAAGCATTTTTCTCATTTGGATTATTTCCATTCGTTTTCGCAGCAATAATTCCATTAGTAAACGGATGTTTAATTGCCCTATTAAGTTCGTTTGTTACAGCCGACATCACTAACCGATTTATTTTTGCCGTTTTAGCGGCTAGTGCTTCTTACATTGCTGTGCCAGCCGCCATGAAAATTTCTGTTCCCAAAGCAAATCCTGGCTTATATTTACCTATGGCTTTGGCAGTAACTTTTCCTATAAACATAACAGTGGGTATGCCATTATATTTTTTAATAGTGCAATATTTTTAGGTTAGAATTTTTAAAATAACCCAGCTTAGGTTGGTTTTTTAGCAATTTTTTTTATTTTGAAGTAAAAAATATTGTTTTGTTAGTTATAGAAATTACATTATGCTAAATATATTTATTTAATCATTTAAAGTATTAAATAAAAACCCTTAAATTAATGCCTTGGCTTGTAACGAAGGCATCAATATATCAAAGTATTTTGGATTAAACATTGCGACATTTGGTATTAACCCGAGTTCGATTACAAATACTGTTTTTGTAATGATTAGGGCGTGTGAACACTCCGTCCGCTGCCAGCCTGCCGGTAGGCAAGTATCTTTTTTTTTCCTATCCCTCAAAGGGGGGATTTTAACGTGTACACCCTTTGGGGCTATGGGGATAAAAAAGGATGCCTGCCGGCCGGCAGGCGGGCCGCTACTCTCGGTAACGCTTTAAAATCTTAAATAACATTGATTTACAGCGAATTACACTTTAGTTTAATAATCGAACTCAGGTTATTA